>NZ_JACBXB010000536.1 GCF_013870575.1 Pseudonocardia pini | reverse complement strand
TCCGGGCTGACCGAGGGCGAGGAGCGGATCGTGGCCCTGGTCGCCGCGGGCCGGTCGAACCGCGAGGTGGCGGGCGAGCTGTTCCTGGCGGTGGGCAGCGTGGAGGCCGCGCTCTGGCGGATCTACCGCAAGCTCGGCGTCCGCTCCCGCACGGAGCTGGCGGTGCTCCGGGCGGGGCGGTGAGGCTCACCCGGTGTCCACAGTGGGCGGGACCGGGCGGTGCGCTCCCCAGGCACCGCCCGGCCCCTCGGCAGGTCCGGACGGGCCGGACCGTGGTTCTTCTCGACGGCTGCGTCGGACTGTTCGCGACGGAGACGGTGGATGTTCGCTGGTCGCAGACCCGGATCGTGCTTCCTGTCACACGGGGAGGCGGGGCGACGGCGCACAGAATAAGCACGCCGCGGGGCGTCCGCGTTCAGCCGAACGGGTTGTGTTGCCGCACCCCGGCCGCAGCCGCCCCCGACGGCACGGCCGGGATGCCCCCCGGCACGCCCCCGTCGCGCGTCCCCCCGGGAACCGAGACGCTAGCGACGCCGGGTGAACCGCGGGGGCGCCTCGCGTGAACACCGGGTGCGCCAGGGCCGTTCGACCCGAACGGGGCCCCGGATCCTCCCGGGGCGCGGCGTTCGTCCGGCCCGCTCCGGGCGGTCCGTCCGGCTCTACGGTTCCCTGGTCGCCGAAGGGGGCCGCGCCGTCCTCGGGCGGCCGCGCCCGTCGTCGGCGGAGGACCGGGACGATGCCCGCACGCCCCCCGCCGGGCGTCGTTCCGGTACCCCGCCACGCCACGGTTACCCTGGTCGCCGGGCCCCGTCTCGGGTCTGGTGTCGAGAGGGGTTGTGGCAGGTGGCGCAGGTCGGCGAGTCCGAGGCGACGGCGGGCGGGATCCTCGCCGAGGCGAAGCGGCGGCGGTCGTTCGCCGTGATCAGCCACCCGGACGCGGGCAAGTCCACGCTCACCGAGGCCCTCGCGCTGCACGCCGAGGTGATCGACTCGGCGGGCGCGGTGCACGGCAAGTCCGGCCGCCGCGGCGTCACCTCGGACTGGATGGAGATGGAGCAGCAGCGCGGCATCTCGGTGTCCAGCGCGGTACTGCAGTTCACGTACAAGGACGCGGTCGTCAACCTGCTCGACACCCCGGGCCACGGCGACTTCTCCGAGGACACCTACCGGGTGCTCGCCGCCGTCGACGCCGCGGTGATGTTGCTCGACGCGGCGAAGGGCCTCGAGCCCCAGACCCTCAAGCTGTTCGACGTCTGCCGCTCCCGCAAGATCCCCGTCATCACCTTCGTGAACAAGTGGGACCGCCCCGGCCGCGAGCCCCTCGAGCTGCTCGACGAGGTGGAGCAGACCATCGGGCTGCGGCCGATGCCGGTGACCTGGCCGCTCGGCGTGGCGGGCGCGCTGCGCGGGCTGATCGAGGTCGGCACCGGGGAGTTCACCCGGTTCACCCGCGCGGCGGGCGGGGCCACCAGGGCGACGGCCGAGCCCGTCGCCGCGGACGTCATCGCCGCCGAGGAGCCGGAGTTCTGGACCACCGCGCAGGACGAGATCGCCCTGCTCGAGGAGATCGGCGCGCAGTTCGACGAGAAGGACTTCCTGTCGGGTCGCGCCACGCCGGTGCTGTTCGGGGCGGCGCTGTCGAACATCGGTGTGGCCCGGCTGCTCGACGCGCTGGTGGAGCTGGCCCCGCCGCCCGCCGAGCGGGAGGACGCCGAGGGCCGCCCCCGCGCGCTCGACGCCCCGCTCTCCGGGCTGATCTTCAAGGTGCAGGCGGGCATGGACCGGGCCCACCGGGACCGGATGGCGTTCCTGCGGATCAACTCCGGCCGCTTCGAGCGCGGGATGGTGCTCACCCACGCCGCCACCGGCAAGCCGTTCGCCACGAAGTACGCGCAGTCGGTGTTCGGCAACCAGCGCACCACGGTCGAGGAGGCCTACCCCGGAGACGTCGTCGGCCTGGTCAACGCGAACGCGTTGCGCCCCGGGGACACCCTCTACGCGGCGGAGCCGGTCCAGTACCCGGCCATCCCCAGCTTCGCGCCCGAGCACTTCTCGGTGGCCCGCTGCAAGGACGCGGGCAAGACCAAGCAGTTCCGGCGCGGCATCGAGCAGCTCGACGGCGAGGGCGTCATCCAGGTCCTGCGCTCGGACCGGCGCGGGGACCAGGCTCCGGTGCTCGCCGCCGTCGGCCCCCTGCAGTTCGACGTCGTGGCCGCCCGGATGGCCTCGGAGTTCTCCGCGCCGATCACCCTGGAGCACCTGCCCTACCAGATCGCCCGAGTCACGGACGAGGCCGGCGAGGAGGCGCTGGCCCGGCAGTCGGAGTGCGAGGTGCTGACCCGCAGCGACGGCGTGAAGCTCGCGGTGTTCAGCAACAAGTGGCGGATGGACGTGGTGATCCGCAAGTTCCCCGACGTGCGCTTCGACCCGCTGCTCGCGGGCACCGTCACGGACTGAGCGGGGCGGCGTGACCTGGCGGAACTGGGCCGGGAACCAGCGCACGGACCCCGTCCGCACGGTCGCGGCCCACTCCGCCGCCCAGGTCGCCGAGGCGGTCGTGGCGGCGGGCCGGGAGGGGCTGCGCGTCAAGGCGCTGGGCTCCGGACACTCGTTCACCGGCATCGGCGTGCCCGACGGGGTGGCGGTCCGGCCGCCCGCGGGCCCGGGGATCAGGGTGGACGGGGCGCTCGCCACGGTTCCCGCCGGGATGACCCTGCGCACCCTCAACGCGCTGCTCTGGGCGCACGGGCGCGCGCTGCCGAACCTCGGCGACATCGACGCCCAGACGATCTCGGGGGCGGTCGCGACCGGCACGCACGGCACCGGCGCCCGGTACCAGGGGATCGCCGCGCAGGTCAGGGGCCTGGAGATGGTCCTGGCGGACGGTTCGGTGGTGCAGGCGGACGGTGAGCTCCTGCGGGTCGGTCGGGTCGGGCTCGGCGCGCTGGGGGTGGTCACGGCCGTCACGCTGGAGACCGTTCCCGCCTTCCGGCTGCACGCCGTGGAGCGGGCGGTGCCGCTCGAGGAGGCGCTGGAGCTCGCCGCGCTGCCCGCGGACCACGCCGAGTTCTACTGGTTCCCGCACACCTCCGTGGCCGTGCTGAAGCGCAACGACCGGACCTCCGCCGAGCGGCCCGTCCGCCGCGCGGCCTGGGTCGGCGACGAGCTCCTCGGCAACGGCGGGTTCGCCGCGGTCTGCGCGCTGGGCAACCGGGTCCCGGCGCTGGTCCCGCGGTTGAACCGGCTGATGGCGGGGCAGATGGCGGCGGGGGAGTACGTGGACCGCTCCTACCGGGTCTTCTGCTCCCCGCGGCGGGTCCGGTTCCTGGAGATGGAGTACGCCGTGCCGCGGGCCGCGCTGGGCGAGGCCTTCGTCGGGGTGCGGGCTGCGGCGGAACGGCACGCCCGGGCCGTCACGGTCCCCGTGGAGGTCCGGGTGACGGCGGCGGACGACGTCCCGCTCTCGACGGCGAGTGGCCGCGACACCGCCTACCTGGCCGTGCACGTGCACCACGGACAGCCGTACGAGGCCTACTTCGGTGCGGTCGAGCGTGCCATGGCCGCGCTGGGCGGGCGGCCACACTGGGGCAAGCTGCACACCCGCACCGCCGCCGAGCTCCGCGAGCTCTATCCCGAGCTCCCGGCCTTCCTCGCGGTGCGGGAGCGGGTGGACCCGGAGGGCCGGTTCGGCAACGCCCACCTCGACCGCATCCTGGGCAGTGGCGCATCTCGCGCTGACTGAAAATGAGATTCCGCTTGTTGGTTAGCCGTGGCGAGAGTAGCCATTAGACATGTCTAACGCCGGTCGGTTGACGAGGGACATCCGGGCGCTGCCCCGGACCTGTCTGGTCCCGGCCGGTCGCGCCCGGGGGCGCGCGGTCGCGGCGACGCCCGGC
>NZ_JACBXB010000535.1 GCF_013870575.1 Pseudonocardia pini | reverse complement strand
GGCGCCGTCCGTCGACTACGAGTACGAGGGCCGGACCCTCACGACGGGATGCCGGCTCGTCGTCGTGGCCGACGGCAAGAACTCCTCGACGCGCAGCAGGCTGGGCATCCCGCTGGTCGTGACCGGCCCGCGGGTCCTGCTCACCGGCCTGCTCGTCGACGACGGCGGCGCCTGGGACCGGGCGGAGACGACGATCGGCGTCGACGGTCGCAACCAGTACATCGTGGTGCCGCGCGGGGACGACCGGATCCGGCTCTACATCGGGCGGCGGACCACCGATCCGGACCGGTTCACCGGGCGCGACCGGGTCGGCGACTTCCTCGAGGCCTACCGCTCCCCCGTGCTGCCGCACCACGAGGCCCTGGCGGGCGGGACACCGCTGGGCCCCTGCGCGTCGTTCCCGATGACCGACGCCTGGACCGACAGCCCGGTGATCCCCGGCGTCGCGCTGATCGGCGACGCCGCGGGGTGGAGCAACCCGGTCACGGCGCAGGGCCTGAGCGTGACGTTCCGGGACGCCCGGGTGCTCGCGGACACCCTGCTCGACGACTCGGACTGGAGCCCCGCCGGGCTCTCGGGCTACACCGAGGAGCGCCGCGACCGGATGGCCCGGCTGCGGTTCGCGAGCGCACTGACCGACCTGCTGTCGGCGTTCGGAGCGCCCGACCGCGTGCGGCGCCGGGGTCGGATGCAGGCCCTGCTCCGCGACCGACCCGAGCTGGGTGCCGCCCTGGCGGCAGTCCATTCCGGGCCCTGGTCGGCGCGGGCAGAGGCCTTCACCCCCGACATCCTGACGACGCTCGCGATGGCGTGAGCGGACGCCCCGCCGTGCGCTCAGGCAGGCAGCGCGGGCGGCTCCATGCCGATCCGCACGTTCTTCGGCCTGCTGAACTCGCGCAGCCCCTCGAGGCCGCCGAGCCGCCCCTCGCCACTCTGCTTGAACCCGCCGTAGGGCGCGGAGGGCACCAGGTCGGAGAAGGTGTTGACGTAGACCGAGCCGGACTGCAGCGCCCGGGAGACCCGGTGCGCCCGGCGGAGGTCGTTGGTCTGGACGTAGCTCACGAGGCCGTAGCTCGTGTCGTTCGCGAGTGCGACGGCCTCCTCCTCGTCGGAGAACCGGCTGACGGAGACGACCGGACCGAACGTCTCCTGCTGGTTGAGCGGGCTCGCGTTGTCGACGTCGGCGAACAGCGTCGGCTCGATGAAGAAGCCGTCGGCGAGGCTGCCGCCGAGCCGGCCGCCACCCGTCACCAGGCGACCACTGCCGGTGGAGCGCGCGGTCTCGACCACGCCGAGGATCCGGTCCAGCGCCGACTCCGCGATCACCGGTCCGACCAGCGTCTTCGCGTCGAACGGATCCCCGACGACCGCCTGCGAGATGAACGCTCCCGCCTTCTCCACGAACTGGTCGTAGATCGAGTCCTCCACCAGGATCCGGCTGCCGCAGGCGCAGTTCTGACCGCTCTGGGCGAGCGGCCCGATGAACGAGGACAGCATGACCGCGGTGTCGAGGTCCGTGTCGGCGAAGACGAGGTTGGCCGACTTGCCGCCGAGCTCGGTCGCGACGGGGGTGAGCGTGTCCACCGCGGCGAGGTGGATCTTCCGTGCGGTCGCCCCGCTCCCGGTGAAGTGGATCTTCCCGACGCCCGGGTGGCGGACCAGGGCCTCCCCACCCACGTGGTCACCGGGGACCACGTTGACCAGCCCCGGCGGCAGGCCCGCCTCGAGCGCGAGCTCACCGAACCGCAACGTCGTGAGGGGCGCGAGCTCCGGGGGCTTGATCACCACCGCGTTGCCGGCGGCCAAGGCCGGGGCCACGGCCATCCCGATCATCACCATCGGGCCGTTCCACGGCACGATCACCCCGACGACGCCGTAGGGCTCCTCGGAGATGATGTTCAGGTCACCGCTGTAGGAGACCGGCGGGACCTGACCGGCCAGCTTGTCGATCCACCCCGCGTAGTAGCGGAACCACCGGGCCATCCAGAAGGGGTGGACCGCGCTGATCGCGGACGCCACACCGTTGTCCGCGACCGACAGCGCGGCGAGTGCGGGGATCTCGGCCTGGATCAGGTCGGAGAGCTTGAGCAGCATGTCCCGGCGGAGGTCGACGGGCAGGGCGATCCACGCCTTCTGCGCCGCCGCGGCCGAGGCCACCGCCTGGTCGATCTCGGTCGGACCGGCCATCGCCACCTCGGCGTTGACCCGACCGTCACCGGGGAAGACGTGCGGGTAGAGACCCTGGGACGTCGTGGTCACGCGCTGCCCGTCCAGCAGCAGTCCGTGGGTCTCGACGGTGTCGGAGGTCGGTATGGGTGCGGTCGTCGTCATGGTCACCTCGTCGTGAGCAGGGATCGGCGGACGTACGGGGACGATCGGGGTGGACGGGCGTCCGCTGCGGCTCGGCGAGGCCCGTCTCCGCGGACCGGGACCGCGTCTGCGTGGATCGAGGCTGGCACCGCGCCGAACGGGCTGTCAAGTACCGCCACCCGGCTTTTCTGACGCCGAGTCGCTCAGAAGCGCACGTGGATCCCGGCCCCGGGGGTCTCCGGGTCCGGCACCGACTGGCAGCCCAGGACGTGGCCCTCGGCGAGGTCGTCGTCGTCGAGCACGTCGTTGGACTCCATCCGGACCCGGCCCTTCAGCACCTGCGCCTGGCAGGCGCCGCAGACACCGTCCCGACAGGAGTACGGGGCGTCGATCCCCTTGCTCAACAACAGGTCCACCAGCCGGACACCGGCGGGCCAGGCCAGCTCGTGGGTGTCTCCGTCCAGCTCGACGACCACCTGGACGGCCTCCGACTCCTCCCCCTCGACCGCCCGGGGCACCACGATCTCGGCGAACGGGTCCGCCTCCAGCGAGGTGAAGACCTCGACGTGGACGCGGTGCGGGTCGGCCCCCGCCGACCGGAGCGCGGCCGAGACCGCGTCCATGAACGGCCCCGGGCCGCAGACGAAGGCCTCCCGGTCCGCGTAGGACCCCACCAGCGCGGACAGCTGCGGGACGGTCGGGACCCCCTGCACGGACTCCAGCCAGTGCAGCACGGTCAGCCGCTCCGGGTGCGCGGCGGCGAGTCGCCGCAGCTCGGCCGCGAAGATCACCGACGACTCGTCCCGGTTGGCGTAGAGCACCGCGACCCGCCCGGTGCCCGCCGCCAGCGCCGAGCGCAGGATCGACAGCACCGGGGTGACGCCGCTGCCGCCCGCCGCGAGGAACAGGTCGACGTCCAGGTCGGCGGGCGTGAAGAGCCCCGCCGGGGCCAGCACCTCGAGCTCCGTGCCCGCGCGGACGTTGTCGCACAGCCAGTTCGAGCCGTAGCCGCCCGCCGTCCGCTTCACCGTGACGGTCAGCCCCGGGTCGGCCCCGTGCGGCGAGCTCGCGAGCGAGTAGCAGCGCGCGACCGATCCCGTCCGCTCGCTCGGGATCCGCAGGGTGAGGAACTGGCCGGGGCGGTAGCGGAACATCTCCCGGTCCTCGGCGGGCACCTCGAACACGAGCGAGTGCGCGTCCGCCGTCTCCTGCACCACCCGGGAGACCCGCAACGCCCGCGAGCGGGGGCGGACCGCCGTGGCGGGCACCGCCGCCTGCGGCGGGCTGGTCGGCGCGGCGACGGGCGCGGCGGCGGGCTCGGCCATGGGCTCCTCCGGTCCTCGGTACCGACGACCACCATCGACGGCGGCCGCTTTCTGACATAGTGTATGCGTCAGCTGAGCAGGAGAAGAGCTGCCGGCGCGATGTGACGCGGTCGTCCCCGGCCGCCGTCCGCGTCGGCACCGAGCCCGGGAGGGACGGAGCCGATGAGCACCCACGTGGGCGTCGCGGACACGGAGGACCAGGCCGCGCTGGTCGAGGCGGTCGAGGCCGCCCTGCAGCGGCACTGGGGTGCCGAGCACCGGCAC
>NZ_JACBXB010000534.1 GCF_013870575.1 Pseudonocardia pini | reverse complement strand
ACCCGCGGCGATCGTCGTGAGGCCGTGTCTCCCACTCCGGCGCCGCCGGGCCCGGTGATCCACGCCGTTCCCGGCAACGCCGCCGGGAGCGGTGGTGGCGCAGTGAGCGACACGGCTTCGTGTCCCGAGTCCGAAGGACACTAGGCTCGGACCGTGGTGGACGTCTGGTGGGCCCGGCCCGTCGATCCCGCGGGCGCACCGCATCTCCTCGCCCTGCTCGACGCCCACGAACGGGCCCGCATCGACCGTTTCCGCAGGCCCGCGGACCAGGCCCGCTACCTCGGCGCCCACGCCCTGGCGCGGCTGGTGCTCGGCAGCCGGCTCGGGCTCGACCCGGCCGCGGTCGTGATCGACCGGACCTGTCGCTGCGGGGAGCAGCACGGCAAGCCGCGGGTGCCCGGGCTGGAGTTCTCGCTGACCCACTCCGGCGACCGGGTGGGCGTCGCGGTGAGCGCCGCGGGGCCGGTCGGGCTCGACGTCGAGGAGCTGCGGGACCTCGCCGCCCTCGACGGGCTGGCCGAGCACGCCCTCTCTCCCGCCGAGCCCCGCCCGCCCGACGGGCACGCGTTCCTGCGCGTCTGGACGCGCAAGGAGGCGCTGCTCAAGGCCACGGGCGAGGGGCTCTCCAGCCCCATGAACGCGATCACCCTGGCCGGCGCGCGGGTCGTCAGCTGGTCGGCCGGCCCGGCCCAGGCCTGGCTCGTGGACCTGCACGCGGGCCCCGACCACCCCGCCGCCCTCGCCGGCCTCGGCACCGAGCCCCCCGAGGTGCGCGTCCACGAGGGCGACCCCCTGCTCCACTGACCGCGGTGTGGAGGGTCAGTCGACGGGGCGCCAGGGGCGGGGCGGGAGGGTGGGCAGGCCGCTGGGGGAGCACTGGCCGCCCCGTTCGCCCGCCACCCGGAACACCAGCCAGCCGACGACGGCGGCCAGGATCGAGCCCGTCAGGATGCCGATCTTGGCCTCGCTGACCAGCAGCTCGTCGTCGAGCGCCAGCTCGGTCACGAACAGCGCCACGGTGAACCCGATCCCGGACAGCCCGGCGCCGCCGAAGAGCTGGCCCCAGCGCAGTGTGTCCGGCACCCGGCCGATGCCGGTCCGGAGCGCGACCCAGGTCCCGAGCGTGACGCCGATCGGCTTGCCCAGCACCAGGCCCGCGATGATGCCCCAGGTCAGCGGCGAGGCGAAGGCAGCGGCGAGGGTCTCACCGCTGAGCACCACACCCGCGTTGGCCAGCACGAACAGCGGGACGATCACGTAGCTCGACCACGGCTGGATCTTGAGCTGGAGCCGCTCGTTCGGCGACACCGCCCCGGTGGCGGCGGCCTGGGCGGCCAGTGCGCGCTCCGGTGTGGGGTCGAGGATGAACGTCTTGCCGGCGTTCAACGCCCGCTTCATGTCCTGGCGGCGGGGCGCGTAGGCGTTGACCAGCAGGCCCAGCGCCACCCCGACGACGCTGGGATGGACCCCCGACGCCAGCACCGCGACCCACATCACGATCCCGATGACCGCGTAGAACGGCGTGCGCCAGAACCTCACGAACCGCAGCCCGAGCAGCGCGAGGAACAGCACCACCGCGAGCAGCAGCGCGAGCACGTTCACCTGCTCCGTGTAGAAGATCGCGATCGCGATCACCGCGCCGATGTCGTCCACGATCGCCAGGGCCAGCAGGAAGACCCGCAGCTGGTCCGGGCACCGCGGCCCGACCAGCGCCAGCACGCCCAGCAGCACCGCGGTGTCCGTCGAGATCGCGATGCCCCACGCGTTGGCGGCCTCGCCACCGGCGTTGAACGCCAGGAACAGCAGCGCGGGCACGACGAGCCCGCCGAGCGCCGCCATCGCGGGCGCGGCGACGGCGCGGAAGCCCCGCAGCTCCCCCAGGGTCATCTCCCGGGAGATCTCCAGCCCGACGCTGAAGAAGAACAGCACCATCAGGCCGTCGTTGACCCAGTGCCGCAGGTCGAGGTCGATCGCGGCGCCGCCGATCTCCATCGACAGCCGCAGGTGCCAGAAGGACTCGTAGCCCAGCGGCAGGTTCGCCCAGAGCAGGGCCACCACGGCCGCCCCGATCAGCAGGACCGCCGAGCCCGACTCCGTGCTGAGGAACTGCCGCGCGGCACGGGAGAGCTCGCCGCGCTCGGATAGGGTCGTCACCGCCACCCGGTCATCCTGCCCCAGAGGAAAACCCGTGCTCGATCCGCCGCTCGGTCCCTACGACCACGTGCAGGGGCACGCCGACGCCCCGCTCACGCTGTTGAAGTACGGGGACTTCGAGTGCCCCTACTGCCGCGACGCCGCGCCGGTGATCGAGAAGGTCCGCGAGGAGCTGGGCGACCGCCTGCGCTTCGCCTTCCGGCACTTCCCCCTCCACGACCTGCACCCGCACGCCCTGGCCGCGGCGACGGCGTCGGAGATGGCGGGGCTGGAGGGCCGGTTCTGGCCCATGCACGCCAGCCTCTACGCGCCCGGCCCGCCCCGGCTCACCCAGGCGGACCTGCGAGAACACGCCGTGAACGCGGGCGTCGACCCGGAGAAGGTCGTGTGGCCGCGGACCCGGGTCGTGGAGGACCGGGTGGAGGCGGACTTCAACTCCGGCGTGCGCAGCGGGGTGCGGGGCACGCCCACGCTGTACGTCAACGGCGAGGTGTACCAGGGCCCGGTGACCGTGGAGCGCCTCGTCGACGCGCTGACGGAGTAGGCCGAGAGGAACGTGGGTGCTGTTCGATCATGGTCGAGACCGCACCGAGGTTCCTCTCGGCGGGATCTGTCGGGGTGGCGCGTCACAATGGGCCCGTGGGTCGCTGGGTGCTGCATCTGGACATGGACGCGTTCTTCGCGTCGGTCGAGCAGCTGACCCGGCCCACGCTCGCGGACCGACCGGTGCTGGTCGGCGGGACCGGCGGTCGTGGGGTGGTCGCCGGCGCGAGCTACCAGGCTCGGGTGTTCGGCGCCCGGTCGGCGATGCCGATGGGGCAGGCCCGGCGCCGCTGCCCGCACGCCGCGGTCCTGCCGCCCCGGTTCTCGCTGTACAAGGTCATCTCGGACGAGGTGATGGCCGTGCTGCGCGAGGCCGCGCCGGTGCTCGAGCCCGTGTCGGTCGACGAGGCGTTCCTGGAGCCGCCCGCGCTGGTGGGGGCGCCCGCCGCGGCGGTCGAGGAGTTCTGCGTCGCCCTGCGGGCGCAGGTGCGGGAGCGCACCGGGCTGCCCGCCTCGGTGGGGGCGGGGTCCGGCAAGCAGGTGGCCAAGATCGCCTCCGAGCTGGCGAAGCCCGACGGGCTGCGGGTCGTGTCGCCCGAGATCGAGCGTTCCGTGCTGGACCCGCTGCCGGTGCGGTCGCTGTGGGGCGTCGGGCCGGTCGCGGAGGCGTCCCTGCACCGGGTCGGGATCGAGACGATCGGGGCGCTGGCCGCGATGGACCCGCGCGAGGTCACCGGTCTGCTCGGCACGGCGATGGGCACCGAGCTGCACCGCCTCGCCCGCGGGATCGACGAACGGGCGGTCGCACCGCGGGGCGCGGCGAAGCAGATCTCGGCCGAGACGACCTTCGAGCGGGACCTCACGGCGATGACGGAGGTCCTCGGCGAGGTGGCCCGGATGACCGCGGCCGCCCACCGCAGGCTGCTGGTCGACGGGCGGGCGGCACGGACGGTCACGGTGAAGGCCCGCAACGCGGACTTCGAGACCCACACCCGCTCCGAGACCACCGCCTTCGCCTCCACCGACCTGGGCGTGCTCACCGCGGTGGCGCAGCGGCTGGCCCGCACGGCCGTCCCCGAGGGGGGCGTGCGCCTGGTGGGGGTGTCCCTGTCGGGGCTGTCGGACTCGCCGCCGCCCGCGCTGTTCGAGGCGGTGCCCTCGGAGACGGGATGGACGGCGTAGGGCTTGCCCGCGTGGTCGAAGGGGACGACGTCCTCGG
>NZ_JACBXB010000533.1 GCF_013870575.1 Pseudonocardia pini | reverse complement strand
CCCGGACCCCTACCCGAGCCGCGAGGCCCGACCGGCCCGGACGACGAGCTGGAGTCCACACGCGGCCGGGCACTCGCCGAGCTGGCGGTCGACGTCCCGCACGTGGTGTTCAGCGGGATCGCGGCGGCAGGCCCGCGGACCGCGCCGGGCAAGGAACGCATCGAGGCGGCGCTGCACGGGCTCGTCCCGCGCGTCACGGTCCTGCGGCCGGTCCGGTTCCTGACGAACTACTTCGGGGTGGGACTGCCCGTCGACGGGATCACGGACGGGGTGCACCGCCACCTCTTCCCACCGGACGCCGTGCTCCAGGTGATCGCGCCGGAGGACATCGCGGACTTCACCGCCCTCGCCCTCGCCGACCCGGACCGCTTCGCAAGCCGCACCCTGGAGCTCGCGGGCGACGCGCTCACCCCGGTCGAGGCCGCCGCCCTGATCGGCGAGGCGACGGGGGTCCCGGTGCGCTACGAGCAGATCCCCACCGCGGAGCTCGCGGCGCTCGGCCCGTGGATGCTGCACGTGCAGGAGAGCTGGCAGGCCGGGAACCGCTGGCACGCGGACCTCGAGGCGCTGCGGGTGATCCATCCCGGCCTGCGGACCCTGCGGGACTGGTTGGCGCAGGGCGCCGCGGATCGGCTCCGGACACACCTCTCCGGCGGCTGACCGGCCCGCTACGGTGGCGGTCGAGAGTCCTCGACCGGTAGGAGCACGTATGTCCCGGGTGGCCGCCATCGACTGCGGGACCAACTCGATCCGCCTCCTGATCGCCGACGTGACGGAGGTCTTCGACGGGACGCGCGACCTGCGCGACCTCCATCGGGAGATGCGGATCGTGCGGCTGGGCAAGGGGGTCGACGCCACGAAGCGGCTCGATCCCGAGGCGCTGGAGCGCACCCGCGTCGCGCTCGTCGACTACGCCGCCGCGTTGCGCCGCAAGGGGGTCGAGCGCGTCCGGATGGTCGCCACCTCCGCGACCCGGGACGCCACGAACCGCGAGGACTTCTTCGGCATGGTCCGCGAGACCCTCGGGATCGACGCCGAGGTGATCTCCGGGGACGAGGAGGCGCGGCTGTCCTTCCAGGGCGCGGTCGGCGACCTCGACCCGGACGACGGACCGTTCGTCGTCACCGACGTCGGCGGGGGCTCCACGGAGGTCGTCGTGGGCACGATCGCCGACGGCGTGACGGCGGCGAGGTCGGTCGACGTCGGCAGCGTCCGGCTCACCGAGCGCTGCCTGCCGGGGGACCCGCCCGCGGCATCGGACGTCGAGAAGGCCCGTGAGGTCGCCCGCGGCATCCTCGCCGACGCCTTCCGCGAGGTCCCGGTCGAGGGCGTGCAGACCTGGGTCGGGGTGGCCGGCACGATCACCACGCTCTCCGGGATCGCGCAGGACCTGCCCTCCTACGATCCCGAGGCCGTCCACCTCTCCACCCTGACCAGGGACGACGTGCACCGGGTCGCCCAACAGCTGATCACCAGCCCGCGGGCCGAGCGGGAGAAGCTGGGCGCGCTGCACCCCGGGCGGATCGACGTGATCGGGGCGGGAGCACTCGTCGTCGAGGCACTGGCGGACGAGTTCCACGCCAAGGCCGGGATCGACCGCATGATCGTGAGCGAGCACGACATCCTCGACGGGATCGCGCGATCGATCGCCTGACCGAGCCGCTCGCCCTGCTGGACCGGCAGGTCGCCGAGTGCCGCGCCTGCCCCCGCCTCGTCGCGTGGCGGGAGAAGGTCGCCGTCGAGAAGCGGGCGGCCTTCCGGGACTGGACCTACTGGGGACGCCCGGTGCCCGGCTTCGGCCCGCCGGACGCCCGGTTGTTGCTGGTCGGCCTCGCGCCCGCCGCGCACGGGGCGAACCGGACGGGGCGGATGTTCACCGGCGACCGCTCCGGGGACTTCCTCTACGCCGCGTTGCACGCCGTCGGGTTGGCGAACCAGCCGACCGCCCTCCACGTCGACGACGGTCTGGCCCTGCGCGGCACCCGGATCACCGCCCCGGTCAAGTGCGCCCCGCCCGCGAACAAGCCCACCCCGGAGGAGCGGGACACCTGCAGGCCCTGGCTCGACAGGGAGCTCGCACTGCTGCGCCCGACCCTGCGCGCCGTCGTCGTGCTGGGCGGGTTCGGATGGCAGGCGCTGCTCCCGGTCCTCGAGGAGAACGGCTGGCCGGTGCCCCGGCCGCGGCCGCGGTTCGGGCACGGTGCGCACGTCCGGCTGGATGAGCTGCACGTCTTCGGCAGCTACCACGTCTCGCAGCAGAACACCTTCACCGGCAGGCTGACCCCCGCGATGCTCGAGGAGGTCCTCGGCGCGGCGGGGCGTGCCGCAGGTCTCATGTGATCCAGGGCGGAACCGACCGTTCCCGGGTGTGTCGGTTACGTCTTCGGAGTACCAATGAAGGCATGGCGCACGCGCAACGCATCGTGATCGTCGGCGGCGGCTACGTCGGCATGTACACCGCTCTGCGGCTGCAGAAGAAGCTGCGCCGCGGGGAGGCCGACATCACGGTCGTCGACCCCCAGTCCCACATGACCTACCAGCCGTTCCTGCCCGAGGCCTCCGCCGGGTCGATCGAGCCGCGCCACGTCGTGGTCCCGCTGCACAAGGTGCTGCGCGGCTGCCGCGTGCTCACCGGCCGGGTTACCGCGATCTCGGACGTGCAGAAGAAGGTCACGGTCGAGACCGCCGCGGGCGGGGTCACGACGCTGCAGTACGACGTCCTCGTCGTCGCCCCCGGCTCGGTCGCCCGGACCCTCCCCGTCCCCGGCCTGCCGGAGCAGGGCATCGCCTTCAAGACCGTCGGCGAGGCCATCTACCTGCGCAACCACGTGCTCTCGCGGCTCGACGCGGCCTCCACCACGGACGACGAGGAGCTGCGCAAGCGGCTGCTGACCTTCGTCGTGGTCGGTGGCGGCTACGCGGGCGTCGAGGCGCTGGCCGAGCTGGCGGACATGGCGCGCTACGCGACCAGGTACTACGCCGGGATCGAGCCGAGCGACCTGCGCTGGGTGCTGGTCGAGGCGATGGACCGGATCATGCCCGAGGTCGGGCCGAAGATGGGCGCCTACACCGTCCGCAGGCTGCTCGACGCCGGCATCGAGGTCCTCCTCAAGACCCGCGTGGAGTCGATGGTCGGCGGGAACGTCGAGCTCTCCGACGGGCAGCGGTTCGCCGCGGACACGATCGTCTGGACCGCGGGCGTCAAGCCGAACCCGATGTTGGAGCAGACCGACCTGCCGCGCGGCCCGCGCGGGCACGTCGAGTGCGCCGCCGAGCTCACCGTGAACGGGCTGACCGGCGTGTTCAGCGCCGGCGACTGCGCCTCGATCCCGGACCTCACCAAGGACGACCCGAACGCCCGCACCAGCCCGTCGGCACAGCACGCGGTGCGGCAGGCGAAGGTGCTGGCGGACAACATCGTCGCGCACCTGCGCGGGTACGAGATGAAGCCGTACAAGCACAGCTACGCCGGGTCGGTGGCGAGCCTGGGCCTGTACAAGGGCGTGGCGCAGGTCTACGGCGTCAAGCTCAAGGGCTTCCCGGCGTGGTTCATGCACCGCACCTACCACGTCAGCCGGATGCCCACCTGGAACCGCCGCTTCCGGATCGTCATGGACTGGACCACCGCGTTGCTGATGGGCCGTGAGGTCGTGGCGCTGGGCCAGATCCACGAGCCGAAGGCGGAGTTCAGCCGGATCGCGGGCGGCACGGTGACCCCGCTGCCGTCGACGGTCGCCCAGGAGTCGGACGCCAAGGCGAGCTGACCCGAGCGACACCCGCGGCGCCCGCTCCCTCACCGGGGACGGGTAGGTGTGAGTGATGGTTCAGACGTGTGGTCGACCGTGTCCGCTGGCAGCTGGACGCCTGGCTCACCCGCGGTGGTTCCGGCGCCGTGGTCGCGCTGCGGCTGACCCCC
>NZ_JACBXB010000532.1 GCF_013870575.1 Pseudonocardia pini | reverse complement strand
GGCACCGATCGCCCAGCAGGGTGCGGTCGTTCCCGGCGAACTCGACGAACAACCAGGCGGCCCCCTCGGGCAGCGCGGGCACCGCACCCCGTCCGCGCCGCTCGCGCAGGACGTCGACGATCCGGGAGTCCAGGCCCTCGCAGGCCGACGGCCGGTGGGGCAGGATCGCGGGCACCGCGTCCCCGGCGGAGGCGATGTCGTCGTAGCCCAGGACGACGAGCACCCGGACCGGCGGGTCCACGACCAGCCGGACCGTCGCCTCCGTGGTGATCGCCAGGGTCCCCTCGGACCCGACCAGCATCCGTGTGAGGTCGAATCCCCGTTCGGGGAGCAGGTGGTGGAGGGCGTAGCCGGAGATCTGGCGGCCGAACCGCCCGAGCTCGGTGCGGATCGGTGCGAGATGCTGCTCGACGAGCGCCCGCAACGCCTCCCTCCCCGCGTCGAACCCGTCCGTGACGAGGCCGGTGCGCAGCACCTCGCCGGTCCCGGTGACCGCCGTCAGACCGGCGACGTTGTGCGATGTGCGCCCGTACCCGAGGGACCGGCTCCCGCAGGCGTCGTTGCCGATCATCCCGCCGATGGTGCAGCGGGAGTGCGTCGACGGGTCGGGGCCGAAACGCAGGCCGACCGGCGCCGCGCGGGCCTGCAGGTGGGCCTGGACCACGCCCGGTTGGACGACCGCCGTCCGTTCCTCGGCATCGATGCGCAGGACCGAGTCCATGTGCCTGCTGAGATCGAGCACCAGGCCCGGACCGATCGCGTTCCCCGCGACGGAGGTCCCCGCACCGCGCGCGGTGACCGGCACCCCGCACGCCCGGGCGACGGAGACGGCCGCGCTCACCTCGTCGGCGTTTCGCGGGAAGGCCACGGCGCGCGGGGGTACCCGGTAGAGCGAGGCGTCGGAGCTGTAGGCCGCACGGATCGCGGCGTCCCCACGGACCTCCGCGACCCCTTCGCGGCGCAGCGCGGCGAGCAGTTCGGCGGTCTCCGACGGGGTCTCGGTCACGACCCACCGCCCGGCGGCGACATCCGCAGCTCGGGCACCTGGCATCCCGGCGACAGGTCCAGGAGCAGCCGCAGCACCTTCACCAGGTCGTCGGTCTCCAGGAGGGCGACGCCGTCGGCGGCGTGCACGCCCTCGGACATCGGGGTCCGGACCAGCGAAGGGCACAGGACGGTCGCCTTGACGCCGGTGCCAGCCAGCTCCGCGTCCAGCGCCTCCGTGAACCCGACGACGGCGAACTTCGTGGCCGAGTAGACGGAGAACCCGCCCACCCCTCGCCTGCCCGCGGACGAGGACAGGTTCAGCACGAGCGCCCGGCCGTGCTCGGCACCGGCGGCGGTCAGCAGCCCCAGCGCCTCCCGGCAGAAGAGCACCGTCGCGCGGACGTTCACGCTGAGCTGCCGGTCGAGCCTGCGGGTCGTCACGGCTCCGACCGGCTCACCGATCCCGAGGCCCGCGCTGTTCACGAGCACGTCGAGCCGCCCGAACCGGTCGACGTGCGAGGCCACCGAGGCCGCCACGGACCCCTCGTCGGAGACGTCGCCGACCACCACGTTCGCCGTGCCCCCGCGCGCCTCGACCTCGCGGGCGACGACGGCCAGCTTCTCGGCGGTCCGGGCCACCAGGGTGAGGTCGTACCCGTCCTCCGCGAGGGCGAGCGCGAAGGCCCTTCCGATGCCGCTGGACCCCCCGGTCACCAGCGCGGCGCGGCGGGGGACGGGCGGCGCCACCTCAGGTCCCACCGAGTCGGCGCAGGATCCCGGCGACCTCGCCGATGACCTCGGCGGCGGCGGACGGGTCCCGGGAACAGCCGACGAAGTTGAATCGGCGGCAGCCCGCCTCGAGGTAGGGCCGGGCGTAGTCGGCGATGGCGGCGGCGTCGCCCCAGGCGCAGTACTTCGCGAACCCGTCGAAGGGCAGCTTCACGAACCCCTCGATGCCGGTGCGGACCTGCTCCTCAGCGTCGAGGGCGCCGTCGCCGATCCCGGCCCAGATCTGCATCGTGTGGAGGTCGCCCGCCAGGGACCGCCCGGCCGCACGGGCCTCGGCGTCCACCCGCGCGGTGGCCTCCCGGAAACGGTTCGCGCTGCACCACACGCCCACCCAGCCGTCGCCCAGCAGACCCGCCCGGCGGACGGCCGCGTCCGACCGACCTCCGACGACGATCGGGATCGGCGGTGCGGGAGCGGGGAGCACCCGCACCTCGTCGAGGGTGAAGAACTCGCCGTGGAACGTGACGGTCTCACCGGCGAGGAGGCGGCGCAGCACCGTGAGACTCTCGTCCATCCGCCGGCCCCGGGTCCGCGGGTCGACACCCGCGCTGAGCACCTCGGCCCGGTCGTCGCCACCCACCCCGACCCCGAGCACCAGGCGGCCGGGCGCGATCTCCCCCAGCGAGGCGAGCTGGCGAGCCACGAGGACCGGGTGCCGCAGCGCGAGGAGATACACGCTGACGTAGGCCCCGATGGACTCGTTCAGGCACAGGTCGGCGGTCGACCGCACGAGCCCGTCGGTCCCCCAGCCCCCGCGGAAGCTCACGTGGTCCCAGTTGACGACGTGGTCGATCCCCGCGGCCGCGGCCGAGTCCAGGAACTCCCGCCTGCCGACGGCCTCGTTCCCGTCGAGCAGTCCCAGTCCGACGCGGACCGGGCCGATGGACACCGTCACTGCTGCACCTCTTCGATCGTCTTCCGGAGCGCGCGCTTGTCGATCTTGCCGACCGCACTCACCGGCAGCCGTTCCAGGACCCGGACCATGTCCGGGATCCGGAGCTTCGGAACCCCGCGGCCGAGCAGGAAGGTGGCGAGTCCGTCCCGGTCCAGGGCCCCGTCGTCGGTCTCGACCCAGACGCAGATGCGTTCGCCGAGCCGGGGGTCGGGATAGCCGACGGCCGCGGCGCGGCGCACGGCGGGATGCCCGACCACGTCCGCCTCGACCTGGCCCGGGTCCACGTTCTCGCCCCCGCGGATGATGATGTCCTTCACCCTGCCCACGACGGCGACCCGCCCGTCCTCGTCGACCTCCATGAGGTCGCCGGTCGGGAGGTGGCCCTCGGCGGTGAGCGCCTCGTGGTCGGTCTCGTCCTCGAGGTAGCCGAGGAACAGTGCTGGGCCGGTGCTGGCGCCCTGGCCCGGGCTGCCGGGGGGAAGGACGGTCCCGTCGGCGTCGAGGGTGACGACCTCCGAGCCGGGGAAGACCGTCCCGTCGTGGGCGGCCCGGACCTCGACGGGCTCGTCGCGGTGGGTCGCGGTGTGCCCGAGGCATTCCGAGAGGCCGTACATGCGGCACACGGCGATGCCGCGCGCGGCGGCGGACCGGACGAGGTCCGGCGACACCGACGCGCCTCCGCACGCGAACGTGAGGCCGCCGGGGCCGGGCGACCAGTCCCGCTCCTCCGCCGCCGTGACCATGTCGCTCAGGTGGGTCGGGACGCTGAGCGTCCACGCCACGCCGTGCCCGTCGACCATGTCGAGAGCCCGGCCCGGGGCCCACCGGCCGTCGTAGAGGACCAGGTCACGGCCCTGCGGGAGTGCCGCGAAGACCGAGAAGGCCAGCCCGGCCGCGTGCGACAGCGCGACGAGCCCCAGCACCGCTCCGGCTCCAGCGCCCGTCCGCTCCACGGAGTGGCGGGCCGAGTACGCCATCGTGTCCGCGGTGTGGACCACGGCCTTCGGTGTGCCGGTGGACCCGGAGGTGAAGGTGACGAAGTGGGCGCGGTCGAGGCCCGGCGGACGACGGGACGGCGCGGGAGGCGGCGCCAGCTCCCCGATGGCGGCCAGGGTGCCGTCCTCCGCGACGGCGGCGCTCACGGCCCCGAGGTCGGCGACGACCTCGTCGTGTCCCCCGATCGCGCCGACCACCAGGCGCGCCCCGGTCCGCGTAAGCGCGGTGGACAGGCCCTCCGCGGTGCCGCCGGGCGG
>NZ_JACBXB010000531.1 GCF_013870575.1 Pseudonocardia pini | reverse complement strand
CGGACCACGCGGGTGTCCCGGACGGTCACCCGGTCCGCGGGGATGATCCCGAGGAACCGCCGCGGCTCGACCCGGACCCAGCGCTCCGCCGCCAGCCGGTCCCGCACGATCCGGTCCGCCCGGCCCGCGTGGTGCCCGATCCACCGCCGCCACGACCGGGGCCGCGCGGACTCGGCGACCTCCGCCAGCACCGCGGCGAGCAGGGGATCGGCGGGTGGCCGGGAACCGTGCACCGGGACCGGCTTGCCGTTCTCCTCCCGCAGCAGGCCTGCGGCGAGGAGGTCGGTCAGCGCGGCGGCCCGCAGCAGCAGCCCGCGGTGCGTGGAGTGGGTGAGCCTGCGCTTGTCGAGGTCCCAGCCGAGCAGGTAGAGCTGTCCGGCGAGGGTGTCGGGGGTGTTCACGGTCGCCTCCTCAGGGCTGGTCGTCCGATGGCTCGGTGGCGGGCGGGCGGCCGGGGCGGCGCATCGGGGCGGCGGCGCTGGGCAGCCGCCCCGCCTCGGCCAGCGCGCGGCGCAGCAGGAACTCGATCTGTGCGTTCGTGCTGCGCAGCTCGTCGCCCGCCCAGCGGGCCAGGGCGTCGTGCACAGCGGGATCGAGGCGCAGCAGGATCTTCTTCCGCTCGGCCATGCCTACTGGTAGAGCGAGCCCGCGTTGACGATCGGCTGGGTGTCGCGGTCGCCGCAGAGCACGACGAGCAGGTTCGACACCATGGCCGCCTTGCGTTCCTCGTCGAGCTCGACGACGTTCTGCTCGGCCAGCCCGTCGAGCGCCAGCCGGACCATGCCGACCGCACCCTCGACGATCCGCTCGCGCGCGGCGACGACGGCGCCCGCCTGCTGGCGGCGCAGCATGGCCTGGGCGATCTCCGGGGCATAGGAGAGCCGGGTGATCCGCGACTCGATGACGGTGACGCCCGCCGACTCGACCCGCGCGGCGATCTCCGTGGAGAGCTGCTGGGTGATCTCCTCGGCGTTCTGCCGCAGGGAGAGGCCGGGCCCGCCCTGGTCGTCGTACGGGTAGCTGGTGGCGATGTGCCGCACGGCGGTCTCGGACTGGATCGCCACGAACTCCACGAAGTCGTCGACCTCGAAGCTCGCCTTCGCGGTGTCCCGCACCTGCCACACGACGACCGCCGCGATCTCGATCGGGTTGCCCTCCGCGTCGTTGACCTTGGCGAGCTCGGTCTCGTGGTTGCGGATCCGGGTGGAGACCTTGTGCCTGCTGGTGAACGGGTTCACCCACCGGAAGCCGTTGGTGCGGATGGTGCCGACGTACCGCCCGAACAGCTGGACCACGCGGGCCTCGCCGGGGGCGACGGCCGTGAGCCCGATCGACAGCACCAGCCCGAGCACGACGGCGACGATCCCGACGGCGAGCACCGCGGGGTTCTCGCCGGTGGCGGCGAGCACGATCAGGGCCACCCCGCCCAGGACCAGCACCAGCACGACGGCGAGCAGGGCGAACCCGCTCACGCCGGTGATCCGCTTCTCCTCGACCTGCGGAGTGGGCATGTCCGGCACGTCCGGCACGACGCGTGGGTCGAGTGGTGGAGCCGTCTCGATCATCTCTGGGTCCCTTCTCCCGGGGCTGATGTCGCAACCATAGCATAGTGATATCAGTTTTTCGGAGCCCCGAACGACGAAGGGCCCGACCGGTGACCGGTCGGGCCCTTCGCGCAGAGGAGGTCAGGCGGGGTGCATGCGCAGGATGTGCGCGACGTTCTCCCACGGCGTCAGGCGCACGTAGTTGCGCTCCTGCCAGTGGAAACGCTCACCGGTGATCTCGTCCGTGACCTCGAACGAGTCCTGCCAGCCCAGCCCCAGCTCCGGCATGTCCAGCCGGACGAAGCCCTCGCGCATCTCGAAGGAGTCGAGCGTGACCACCACGATGACGGTGTCCCCGGTGGCCGGGTCCGTCTTCGAGTAGGCGAGCAGCTGGGGGTTGTCCACCTCGTGGAAGTGGATGTCCCGCAGCTGCTGCAGCGCCGGGTGGGCGCGGCGGATCTCGTTGAGCCTGCCGATGAACGGCTCCAGCGAGCGCCCCTCGTTCAGCGCCTGGTGGTAGTCCCGCGGCCGCAGCTCGTACTTCTCCGAGTCCAGGTACTCCTCGGAGCCCGGCTTCACGGGGGTGCCCTCGAACAGCTCGAACCCGGAGTACACGCCCCAGGTGGGCGCCATCGTGGCCGCCAGCACGGCGCGGATCGCGAACATCGCCGGGCCGCCGGTCTGCAGCGACTCGTGGAGGATGTCCGGGGTGTTGACGAACAGATTCGGGCGGACCTCGTCCGCACGCTCGGCGTGCATGAGCGCGAACTCGGCCAGCTCCTCGGCCTCGGTCCGCCACGTGAAGTACGTGTAGGACTGCGTGAAGCCCAGCCTGCCCAGCCCGAACAGCCGCGCGGGCCGGGTGAACGCCTCGGCCAGGAACAGCACGTCCGGGTAGCGGGCCTTGACCTGCCAGATCAGCCAGTGCCAGAAGTTCGGCGGCTTGGTGTGCGGGTTGTCCACGCGGAAGATGCGCACGCCGTGCTCGACCCAGTGCAGCACCACCCGCAGCGACTCGGCGTAGATGCCCGCCGGGTCGTTGTCGAAGTTGATCGGGTAGATGTCCTGGTACTTCTTCGGCGGGTTCTCGGCGTAGGCGATCGACCCGTCCGGGCGCACGGTGAACCACTCCGGGTGGGCCTCGACCCACGGGTGGTCCGGCGCGCACTGCAGGGCGAAGTCCAGGGCGATCTCGAGGCCGAGGTCCTTGGCGCGGGCGACGAAGGAGTCGAAGTCCTCGATCGTGCCGAGCTCGGGGTCGATCGCGTCGTGCCCGCCGTCCTTGCTGCCGATGGCCCACGGGGAACCGACGTCCCCCGCCTCGGCGTGCACGGAGTTGTTGGGGCCCTTGCGGTGCACGGTGCCGACGGGGTGGATCGGCGGCAGGTACACGACGTCGAAGTTCATCGCCGCGATCCGGTCCAGCTCCTTGGCCGCGGTGACGAACGAGCCGTGCACGGCCCGGCCCGTCTCGTCCCGACCGCCGGTGGAGCGCGGGAAGAACTCGTACCAGGAGCCGAACAGCGCGCGCTCGCGGTCCACGTAGACCTGCTGGGTGCGGCCGCGGGTGATCAGCTCGCGCACGGGGCGCTCGGTCATGATGGTGTGCACCGCGGGGAACAGCGCCGGGGCGACCCGGGTGCGCAGCGGCAACGCGGTGTCCCGCAACGCGTTCGCGGCGCCGAACAGCAGGTCCCGGTTGGCGCGCTCGCTGGGACGGCGGCCCACGCGCTGCAGCAGCCGGGCGCCGGACTCCAGGTCGTTGGCCAGCTCCTCGGGGGTCTGGCCCGCCTTCATCTTGGCCTCGACGGCGTGCCGCCAGGTGGCCCACGGATCGCTCCAGGCGTCCACGCGGAAGGTCCACAGGCCCGGCTCGCTCGGCACGACGGTGGTGGTGAACCGGTCGGTGCCGACGCCGTCGGGCACCATGCGCACGTGCTCGGCCTGCTCGCGCGAGCCCAGGCGCTTCCAGACGACGTTCGCGGCCACCGCGTCGTGTCCCTCGCGCCACACCGTGGCGCGGATCGGGAGCACCTCGCCGACGACCGCCTTGCTCGGGTGGCGTCCGTCCCCCACACAGGGGCTGACGTCGTCGATTCCGAGCCGACCGGTCATATCGGACGCCACCCCCGTGTCTCGCTGATCGGATTCGCACCCCGGATACCCCTGTGGCGTGCGGGACAACCGTACCCAGTCAGTCCATACCCCGTGTGACGGGATCGGGCGTGGCGCCGCGGATTCACACGCTCTTCACCGAGCGGTACCGACCGGCCGGCGAACGGTCGGGGGGCGCGGGCGGAACCCGTCGCGGAGCGTGACCCCACGCTGCTCCAGGCGCGTGGCCCGCTCACCCGACGGAGCAGTGCGACCCGCTCCCGGT
>NZ_JACBXB010000530.1 GCF_013870575.1 Pseudonocardia pini | reverse complement strand
TGCCCACCGCCGTCGGGTCCGGGGCGCTGTGGACCAAGTGCGCCCAGACCGTCGACCGGCACTTCCGGATGCGGGAGTGGCTGGTCCTGGAGGGCGAGGAGGGCTCCGGCCGGACGACGATGGCGCGCGCCACCCACCAGGCCCACTCCCCCGCCGGGCACGTCCGGGTGCTCGACGCCGCGCACTGCGGGCCCGCCTGGCTCGCCGAGGTGGCCGACGAGCTGCGCACCGGCGGCGGCACGCTGGTCCTGCAGCACGTGGACCTCTTGGCGCCCCAGCACGCGCTGACCCTCGCCGACGTGCTCGAACCGCACCGCGAGTCCACCGATCCCGAGCGGCAGTGGGTCGTCGCGACCCGCGCGCACGGCACCCAGCCGGACACCCCCGAGCTCGTCGAGCTGCTGGGGTGCTTCCCGCGCAGCATCGAGGTCCCGCCGCTGCGCCACCACATCGAGGACGTCGCCGAGCTGGTCCCGTACCTGCTCGCCCGGCTCACCCGTGGTGCGGACCTGCACTGTTCGCCGGAGGCCCTGCGGGTGCTGATGCGCAACCGGTGGCCGGGCAACGTCGACCAGCTCTACCAGGTGCTGCGCAAGGTCGTCGCGCGACGGCGGACGGGCACGGTCCGGCCCGAGGACCTCCCGCCCGAGGTCCGCGCGATCACCCGCCGGGTGCTGACCCCGCTCGAGGCGATCGAGTGCGACGCCATCGTCGACGCCCTGCTGGACACGGACGGCAACAAGGCCGAGGCAGCGAGGCGTCTGGGCATGAGCCGGGCGACGATCTACCGCCGGATCCGCGGCTACGGCATCTCGATGCCCGACGGATCCGCCGTCTGACCCACCCGCACCGTGGAGCCACAACGGCGCCCGAGGGGGCCGGAACGACAGTCCTGGCTCCCTCACGCCGCCTGGGCGAACCGGGCCGGGCCGGACGCGGCTCCCGGGCGCCCTCCTCGCCGGCAGCGCGCGGACCCGCTCGAGGATCTCGTCCGTGCGGGGACCGGACGAGCCCACCCGGTGCGGCGCTCTGTCCGGTGTGTCCGGTCGAGGTCGGCTAGGTTCGCAGGCGTGCTGGATATCGGGGGGTTGCACAAGCGGTTCGGCTCGCGGACGGCGCTCGAGGACGTCACGTTCGCGGTGCGGCCGGGCGAGGTGTTCGGGTTCGTCGGCAGCAACGGCGCGGGCAAGACCACGACCATGCGGATCGTGCTCGGCGTGCTCAGCGCGGACGGGGGCGAGGTCCGCTGGCAGGGCACGGCGATCGACGCCGAGGCCCGCAGGCGGATCGGTTACATGCCCGAGGAGCGCGGGCTGTACCCGAAGATGAAGGTCGGCGAGCAGCTCGCCTACCTGGCCAGGCTGCACGGGATGCCCGCCGCCGACGCGACCGCGGCCGTGCGCCGCTGGACCGAGCGGCTCGGTGTGGCGGAGCGGGTGAACGACGAGGTCCAGAAGCTCTCGCTGGGCAACCAGCAGCGCGTCCAGCTCTGCGCCGCGCTGGTGCACGACCCCGAGATCCTGGTGCTCGACGAGCCCTTCTCCGGCCTGGACCCCACCGCCGTCGAGGTGATGAGCGCCGTGCTGCGGGACAAGGCGGACGAGGGCGTGCCGGTGGTGTTCTCCTCCCACCAGCTCGATCTGGTCGAGCGGCTCTGCGACCGTGTCGGGATCATCGCCGCGGGGCGGATGGTGGCGGTCGGGACCGTGTCGGAGCTGCGCAGCGGCGGCGTCGAGCGGATCGACGTCGTGGGACCGCCCCCGGACTGGGCCCGGGACCTGGCCGGGGTGCGGATCGTCGCGCAGGAGGGCGCCCGCACCCGCCTGGAGCTCGACGGCGCCACGGACCAGGACGTGCTCAAGGCCGCGCTCGCCGCCGGACCGGTGCACGAGTTCGCGCCGTACCGACCGCCGTTGACCGAGCTGTACCGCGACGTGGTGTCCGGAGGTGTCCCATGAACGGCGGGTTGTCGGCCGGGCAGGCCGTGGGGCTGGTGGCCAAGCGCGAGTTCAGCACGCAGGTGCGCTCGAAGAGCTTCGCCATCGGGATCGTGATCTCGCTGGTCATCTTCGGGATATACGCGCTGATCTTCCAGTTCATCGGCGACGAGACGTCGTCGGACTCGCTGGGGGTGACGCCGGCCGCCCAGCCCGTCGTCCCCGCCCTGCAGCAGGCCGCCGCCGCCTCGGGCCGCACCCTGACGATCACGGACGTGAGCGCCTCCGAGGGCGCGGCGCAGGTGCAGGCGGGCGATCTCGACGCGCTCCTCGACCGGGGCGCGGGCTGGACGCTGACCGGGCAGGACGCCGTCGGGAGCGAGCTGCAGACGCTGCTGTCCACGGTGGTCCGCCAGTCCACGCTGGACCAGGCGCTGCAGGCCGCGGGGCAGAACCCGGCGACCGTGGCGGCGTCGGGCACGGTCACGGTCACGACGCTGGAACCCGAGGACCCGGAGCGCGGGCAGCGGCTGGCGCTGGCGATCGTCACGTCCGTGCTGCTGTTCATGTCGCTGATCGGGTACGGGTCGGCGGTCGCGCAGGGCGTGGTGGAGGAGAAGTCCTCGCGCGTCGTCGAGCTGCTGCTGTCCACGATCAAACCGATCCACCTGCTCGCCGGGAAGGTGCTGGGGCTGGGCGCCGTCGGGTTGCTGCAGCTGCTGATCCTGGGGGCGATCGGTGTCGTGGTCGGTTCGGTGACGGGGCTGCTCAGCGCCCCGTCGGCGGCCGCGGGCGCGCTCGTCGCGGCGGTGATCTGGTACCTGCTCGGGTTCTTCCTCTACGCGTCCGTGTACGCGGCGGCGGGGTCCATGGTGTCCCGGCAGGAGGAGCTGCAGTCGCTGGTCGCGCCGATCATGTTCCCGCTGCTGCTGCCGTTCATCTTCGCGGTGTCGGTGCTGCCGGGGGACCCGCGGAACACCCTCGGGACCGTGCTGTCCTTCGTGCCGTTCTTCTCCCCGACGCTCATGCCCGCCCGCCAGGCGCTCGGCGTGGCGCCGTGGTGGCAGGTGCTGATCGCGATCGTGCTCACGCTGGCCACGATCGTCGCGGTGGTGGCGGTCGCGGCCCGGATCTACCGCAACTCGGTGCTGCGGACGGGGGCGCGGGTCAGCTGGGCCGAGGCGCTGCGTGGGTAGCGTCGTACTCCGTGCGTGAGACGTGGACGTGCGCCTGGTGGCGCTTCGCCCAGTCCGTGAGCAGTGAGAGCGTCTCGGTGAGCTCGTGCGCGGCCTCGGTGAGGCGGTACTCGGTCTTGGGCGGGACCGTGGGATAGACGGTCCGGGTCAGCAGCCCGTCCCGCTCCAGATTGCGCAGGGTGAGCGTGAGCATCCGCCTGCTGATGTCCGGGATCCCGCGCTCGTACTCGGTGAACCGGACGACGCCCTCCGCCCCCGTCAGGGTCAGCACCCCGATCGCCCACTTCCCGCTCACCCGGTCGAGCACCTCGTTGAGCGGGCAGATCTCCCCCAGTGCCTCGTGGGGTACACGCGTGTTCCTCTGGGACATGAAAGTGCCTTCTTCCCTGCTCAGCGCCCGTGACGTTCCATGGCCTCCGTTACTCATCGTGCACCAAGTGAGGTGGTCATGGCAGTGCTCTCGCGTTCGGTCGCCGCGCAGCTGGGTCTGGTCGGGGTCACGCAGTTCCTCGTGGCCACCGACTTCGACATCGTGTTCGTGGCGCTGCCGGTCATCGGGCGGTCGCTGGGCTTCGAGGGCGCCGACGTCCAATGGGTCGTCTCGGCCTACACCGTCGCGTTGGGCGGGGTGTTGCTGCTCGGCGGCCGTGCGGCGGACAGGCTCGGCGCCCGCCGGGTGTTCCTCGCCGGGCTGGTCGTGTTCGGCCTCGCATCCCTGGCGGGCGGGTTCGCGACGACGCCGTGGTGGCTCGTCACCGCCCGCGCGGTCCAGGGGATCGGGGCGGCGCTCCTGACCCCCGC
>NZ_JACBXB010000052.1 GCF_013870575.1 Pseudonocardia pini | reverse complement strand
CGGACCACCGCCGCGAGGGCGCGGTGGTCGTCGGTGATGGCGAGGGGCATGGCTCCTCCGTCCTCCGCCCCCGGCCTGCGCCCGACCCGGGACGGGTGCGGGCGGGGCGGGGGCGGATCAGGTGCGGGTCAGCGGTCCGTCGGGGTCAGGCCCTTCGACGAACCAAAGAGTAAACGCATTGGAGGCCGCCGCGCAGCCCGGTGCCAACGGGTCAGGACAGCAGGTCGACGACGGTGCCCGACGTGGGACCGCCCTCCAGCAGGCTGCGGCCCACCTCGTCGAGGTGGCGGCGCCACAACGCGTCGGCCGCCTCGGCCTCGCCGTCCTCGATCAGGTCGACGACGCGGGTGTGCGAGCGCACCGCGACGCGGTAGGAGCGGACCCGCCCGGTCTCGCCCTCCTGGGCGGCGACGTAGGACCGGCTCGCCACGTCGACGATGTGCTGGATCATGGAGTCGAAGAGGTGCAGCGTCCGGTTCCCCGCGAGCTCCACGAGCAGCATGTGGAACTGCTGGGAGAGCCGGGGCATCCGCTCGGCGATCTCGGCCTCGTCGCCCTCCAGCAGCAGCTCGGCGTCGGCGAGGTTCTGCCGGAGCCGGGCGACGGACTCGGACCGCGGATCAGCGGCGATCCGCTTCGCCGCGGGCGCCTCCATCACCGTCCGGGCGTCGTAGACGTCCTGCAGCAGAACACCGTCCATCTGCAGCATGAGCCCGGCGTAGGTCGCCGCGACCTCCGCCTCGGGTGCACGGACCCGCGGGCCACCCCGAGCCCCCCGGCGGATCTCGAGCAGCCGCTCGCTCTCCAGGATCCGGAACGCCTCGCGCAGCGTCGGCCGGGACACGTTGAAGTACTCGGTGAGGGCGAACTCCTGGGGCAGCGCGTCGCCCGGGCTCAGCTCGCCCAGCACGATCCGCCTGCGCAGGACCGCCGCCACGCGGGCGGCCGTCTTCGGGCCACGGGCCACCTCGGCACCGCCAGGGCCGCCCCCGTCGCCGGGCGGGGTGAGGTTGACGGACATGCGGGCGGGCTCCCTGCGATCGTGACGGTGAGGGGATCCTACGTCGTCACACCCGCCCCGCGGCGCTCCGGGGACTCAATCCGTTCACTCGTTCGCGTCGATGCCTGCCCTCACCGCCGGGGCAGGGGGTCGAAGTGCCGGTCCGCCAGTGCTCCCATCGCCGGTCGCACCAGCCGCGTGCGGCGGGCGACGTCCCGGGAGAACTGCCGCAGCGCGGCCTGCTCCTCGAGCGTGCCCGCCACCACCGCCTCGGCGAAGAGCCGGCGACCCTCCGCGAGGGTCGCCGGTCGCGTACCGAGCAGGGTGGCGAGATCGTCGAGCTCCTGCGCCTCCGCGGCGGGGGCGTACACGTCCGCCTGCTGCAGGTACTTCAGCAGGCGGGCGAGTCCCTTGCTGCGCAGGACCGCGAACGGGTCGGTGCTGCGCGGCACGATGACCTCGCGGATCTGGGCGAGCGCGGCGTCGTAGACCCACGTGCGGTCGGTGGGCTCCCCCGACAGCTCGGGCGGCGCCTCGGGCTCCACGCCGAGGGCGTCGGCGAGGGCCTCGACGAGCAGCCGGTCGTGCAGCGCTCCGTAGATCAGGGCGTTGCCGACCTCGCCCAGCAGGTTCTGTTCCAGCCTGCCGCGGTAGCTGAGCACCACGACGCGGAGCTCGGCGAAGACCCGGTAGTAGCGGAGCCGGTCGTAGTCGACCCTGCGGCCGCTCGCGGCCTCGTAGTCGGCGATCCGGGCGGCCAGGTCGGTGAAGGGCTCCTGGACCGCGCGCAGCGCCAGCCACCCGAGGTCGTCGTGCGGGTCGCCGAGATGGGCGAGCTCCCAGTCCAGCACGGCGGTGACCCGGCCGTCGCCGTAGAGGAAGTTCCCCGGGCCGGTGTCGCCCTGCACGATCACCGGCGCGTCGTCCGTCTGCGGGGCGTGCCTGCGCAGCCAGGCGAAGCCGAACTCGACGAGCGCGTGGGGCGGTGTGTCACCGTGGCGGTAGAGCGCCTCCCAGGTGTCGATCTCCCGGGACAGCAGCTCCGACAGGCTCGCGTCCGGATCCTGCCCCGAGACGGCGAGCCGGTGCGGGTCGACCGCGTGCAGGGCGGCCAGGATGCGCATGAAGTCCGACGCCACGGAATGGCGCAGGCCCTCGTCCTTCAGCCGGGAGAACCACGTCTCGCCCGGGACCCGCGTCGAGAGCACCGCCTGCTCGGTCGGGTGCACCCCGAGGATCTCGGGGACCGGGACCGCGGTGCCCTGCAGTGCTCGGTAGAACGCGGCCTCGCGGTGCAGGGTGAACGGGTCCCCGGTGTCCGCGGGGTCCGAGCGGTCGTAGCGCAGGAACAGCGGCCGGACACCGCCGTCGGCGGACTCGACGTCGACCGTCCAGGCCTCGTGCCTGCCGCCGCCGGGCCGTCGGTCGGCCGCGACCAGGCGTGCTCCCGCGCACTGCTCGATCCAGCTGCGGAGCTCGCCCGACAGACCGGTCGTCGCCTCCTCGCCCGCATCGGTGACGGTCACGTGACCTCACCTCCGGTGGCGGCCGGGACGACGGTGGACGGCGCGACCTCCATGATGCGCACGCCTTCCATGGGTCGGTGCATTCCGTTCCTCGTTCTCCTCGTCCTGGCCGCCGGCATCGGTGCCTGCGGCTCCGCAGCGCCCCGCGCGCCGCTAGAAGGCGGGCTGCTGGGGCCGGTTGCGGATGTAGGCGCCTGCGTCGACGCGCATCTGCATGCCGGTGACGTACCGCGACTCGTCCGAGACCAGGAACAGCCCCATGGCGGCGATGTCCTCGGGCTCGACGTACCCGACGGGCATGGCGTTCATGGCCGGGAAGGCGACGAGCGCGTCCTCGCGGGTGGGGTTCTCCAGGTCCGGCCGGAACTGGCGGTACATGATGTCGCTGTTGAGCATGTTCGTGTTGCAGTTCGTCGGGTGGATCGCGTTGGCGCGGATCATGCGCGGTGCCAGGGCGATGGCCAGGTCGTTGACGAACGCGGCGACCGAGCGCTTGGCGAAGGAGTAGCCCAGCCCGCCCGCTCCGGTCTTCGGGTTGTCGGTCGCGCCGGTGATGAGCCCGGCCACCGATCCCGTGGCGATGACCGACCCTCCGTCGACCAGGTGCGGCAGCGCCGCGTCGACGGCGTTGACCACCCCGTTGAAGTCCACGGTGACGGCGTCGAGGAAGGCCTGGGCGTCGGAGTTCGCCAGCGGGCAGATGCCGGCCTGGGCGATGACGGCGTCGAGCCTGCCGCCCAGCTCGGCCACGGCCCCGTCGACCGCGGTCTTGAGGGACTGCAGGTCCCGCACGTCCGCCTTGCGCACGACGATCCGCCGGTCGAGCTTCTCGACCAGCCGGACCGTCTCGTCGAGGTCCGCCTGGGTGGACATCGCGTAGTCGTTGGTGGCGAAGTCCTCGAGGACGTCGACGCCGACGATGTCGGCCCCCTCCTCGGCGAGCCGGAGCGCGTGAGCCCGACCCTGCCCTCGAGCGACACCCGTGATCAGGACGACTTTTCCGTCGACGCGGCCCACGGCGACTCCCTTCATCGATGAACGGCGTAGACCTGGATCGCCTGCATCCGGCCGGTGCAGACAGCTGTGGCGGTGGTGAGCGACGCCAGGCTCTCTCGTAAAAGAGTAGCCCCGATACCGGACTCTGTCTGCACCGCGAGCGCGGAGGCGCCGGGGCGGAGGTCACCGACCCGGTGTGAGGCTCGCCCGGAGCAGGAACTTCTGGACCTTGCCCGCCGGGGTGCGCGGCAGCTCGTCGACCACCTCGATCCGCTCCGGCGCCTTCTGCCGGGCGAGGCCCGCTGCGGCGAAGTGCTCGCGCACCTCCTCCAGGTCGAGCGTCCGGCCGGGGGCGAGCACGACCACCGCGCACACCCGCTCCCCGAGCCGGGCGTCGGGCATGCCGACGGCCGCGGCGTCGAGCACCGCGGCGTGCTCGGCGAGGACGTTCTCGACCTCTTTGGACGAGATGTTCTCCCCGCCCCGGATGATGATGTCCTTCTTCCGGTCGGTGATCGTGAGGTAGCCGTCGTCGTCGAACCGTCCGATGTCGCCGGTGCGGAACCAGCGCCCGGGCAGGAACGCCTCCCGGTCCAGCGCCGGGTCGGTGTAGCCGAGGAAGAGCTCCCCTCCCCTGCTGACGATCTCGCCGTCGGCGCCGTGCGGGACGTCTCGCCCGTCCTCGTCGACCAGCCTGACCTCGCTGCCCTCGATCACCCTGCCGTCCGTGTCGGCCCGCTTGGCCAGCGGGTCCTCCCGCGCACCGCTGCTGATGGTCGGGTGCTCGCTCGAGCCGTAGGTCCGGTAGGCCGGGATGCCCGCGGCGTCGGCCCGGGTGATCACCGCGGGCGGCACGCCTGCACCCCCGCTCATGAACTCCTCGAAGCTGGCCAGCGTGGCCGTCCCGCGATCCCGTTCGTCGAGGAGGCCCGCGAGCTGCACCGGTGCCCCGACGCCGTAGGTGATCCGGTGCTCGTCGACCAGCGCCGCGGCGCGTGCGGCGTCCCACGTCTCCAGCACCACCGTCGGTGTGCCGTGGACGAGGACGCGCATCAGGCCCAGCAGACCGGCCACGTGGCCCGCCGGGAACAGCGCCAGCTGTCGCAGGTCCCGGTCCGGCTCTCGGGCCATCACCTGCGAGGAGACCTCGGCGAGCAGTGAGCGGTGGGAGTGCTGGACCCCCTTCGGGTCCGAGGTCGTCCCCGAGGTGTAGACGAGCATCGCCCGTGCGTCGGGATCCGGTCGCGCCTGCCGGAAGGGTCGCGCGAGGCGACCGGACAGGTCGGCGAACGGCACCGTTCCCTCGGGGGCGCCCTCGCCCACCACGACCACCGTGCGCAGCGCGGGCGGTCGCTCCCGCAGCCCCGCCAGCACGGTCTCCGCGTGCGGGCGGCCCCGCGAGTGTGCCTGGAGCACCACCGCCACCGCACCGGACTGCCGGAGGATGAACCCGAGCTCGTGGGAGCCGTAGATGAGCACGATCGGCAACAGGACCGCGCCGGTCAGCGTCACCGCCGCCTGGGTCACGGCGCCCTCGTAGGTGCTGCCGAGCTGCACGGCGACGACGTGCCCCGGCCCGATCCCCATGCCGCGCAACGCTCCGGCGACCCGCTCCGCGTCGGTCACCAGCCCGCCGAGGGTGGCCTCGCGGGTCCCCGCCGTCGACGAGAAGACGACCTGGACGCCGTCGTGCTCCGCCGCGGCCGCCAGGACCCGGCCCGGAACGGTGTGCTCCGCCGCGCTCATCCGCCCGCCCTGTGCCTCTCCGCGCGCGCCTGTTTCGCGCGGTCGAGCGACGCGCGTTTCCGGAACAGCGCCTCCTGCGTCAGGCTGGCCACGAGCCTGCCCGCGGAGTCGTGGGCGGTGCCGGTGTACCAGCCCCGACCCTGCCCCACGGTGCGTGGCACCACGTCGAGCAGCACCCACTCGTCCATCCGCACCGGGCGGTGGAACCAGATCGCGTGGTCCAGCGACGAGCCGGACCGATGGTCGACGTCGTGCAGCGGGGCGAGTCCCGTCGAGATGTCGGACAGATAGGTCAGCAGTGCGGCATGCAGCACTGCGCTGCCCGGCAGGGAGGCGTCGGGGAGCAGGTCGGTGCACCGTGCCCAGAACCGGGTCGGCCTCTCCGCGCCCTCGTACGGCTGGGTCGGCATCCGACCCTCGAACGACAGGAGTCGCGGGATCGAGCAGGACCGCAGCGTGGCGACGTCCTCCGCCTCGGGCGCGGGATCGACCTGGTGGTCCGGCTCCTCCTGTCCGATGTGGAACGAGGCCGCTATCGAGAAGATCACCTCGCCCCGCTGGATCGCGACGACGCGCCGGGCGGAGAACGAGCGGCCGTCGCGGTCCCGGTCCACCCGGAACACCGTGGGGAGGGCGGCGTTGCCGCCGCGCAGGAAGTACCCGTGCAGCGAGTGCGGGGTCCGCTCGGCGGGCACCGTGAGGCCCGCGGCGCGCAGGGCCTGTGCGGCCACCTGGCCCCCATAGAGGGCGAAGGGGTCCTCGAAGACCGCATTCGCGCGGAACAGGTCCTCCTCGATCACCTCGAGGTCGAGCACGGCGAGGGCGGTCCGCCCGTCGGGTGCCTCGCGCAGCGGCGGGGCGAGGCGGTCGCGGACGTCCACTGCCACTCCGGTTCCTCGGGCAGGGTCCGCGGGCCGCGCTCCGAACGTCGTCATCGTCGTCCTTCCGGAAGAGAATACTCAATGAGCGCCTGCATCGTAGAACGATGTTCTGGGGGCGAGGTGCGTCCTGCCGAGCGGGCGTCGACGTGAGAAATCAAAGAGCTTACTGATTATCGGCTACGCTGTCACTGCAGCGACGCGACGAGGAGAACGAGACGATGGATCTGAGCACGGTGCTGTACGAGGTGGCGGACCACGTCGCCACGATCACGCTCAACCGGCCCGACGCCATGAACAGCTTCAACCAGGCGATGATCGACGACTTCGCCCGCATCTGGCGCGAGGTCAAGTCCGACGACGACGTCCACGTCGCGGTCCTGCGCGCCGCGGGCGACCGGGCCTTCTGCACCGGGGTCGACGTCAAGGAGGGGATCCACCGCGAGACCAACGTCTGGAGCCAGGTCGACCCGGGCGAGAAGCTCTCCCCGAAGGCCAACCAGGTCTGGAAGCCCCTGGTCTGCGCCGTCCACGGCATGGCGGCGGGCGGCGCCTTCTACTGGATCAACGAGGCGGACATCGTCATCTGCTCCGACGACACCACCTTCTTCGACCCCCACGTCAGCTACGGCATGACCGCCGCGCTCGAGCCCATCGGACTGGCCCGACGGATCCCGCTCGGCGAGGCACTCCGGATCGCCCTGCTGGGACTCGACGAGCGCCTCTCCCCCGATCGCGCCCTGCAGATCGGCCTGGTCAGCGAGGTACTCCCGCGCGACGCCCTCTGGAACCGCGCCGACGAGATCGCCCGCGTCATCGCCGCCAAGCCGCCGGCTGCCATCCAGGGCACCGTGCGCGCCATCTGGGAGTCCCTCGACTCCACCCGCACCCAGGCACTCGCGACCGGCCTCGCCTACACCCAGCTCGGCAACCCGATCGGCCAGGCACAGATCGACCGCGCCGCGGTACCTCGCGCCAAGTGGACGCTGCGCTAGCTGCGTCCCGGACGGCGGACCGAGCAGGACCGGCGCAGGACGCGCCGAGCCCGCCCGGTCGCTGGAGCCGCCCTCAGCCCGCGGGGACCTCGATGACGACCGCCCCGCCCTGACCGCCACCCGCGCACATCGCTGCGACGCCGATGCCGCCGCCGGTGCGGCGCAGCTCGTAGATCATCGTGGTGAGCATCCGGGCGCCACTCGCGGCGACCGGGCGTCCGGTCGGCGACCTGCGCGCCGCCCCGTCCCACGGCCGCGACACCGACGAGGTGCTGCGCGAGCTCGGTCTCTCCGTCGCGCAGATCGCCGGGCTGCGGGAGCGCGGCATCGTCGCCTGAACCTGTGCGGCCCGGCGCTCGTGCGCCGGGCCGCGAGGGGTTCGTCAGCTCGTCCTGCCCACGTACCGCAGGTCCATGATCCCGGCGTAGAACGAGACCCCCATGGTGTCCGCTCCGACCACGTCGTCCGCGGCCACCACCTGCGTGTGCCTGCCGCAGATCCACACGTTCATCGCGTTCCGCACCGCGGAGTCGGCGGCCTGCGTGACCGCGGCCCGCACCGCCGCGTCGTCGGACGTCGCCGCCGTCGCCGCGGTCATGGCCTGGTCGAAGTCGGCGGGCCGCGGGCCGGGGTAGCGGGCGGGCGCCTGGAAGGTCTGCGTCAGCGTCAGCGCCGACGACGCCGTGGTCGGCGAGACCGTCGTGTAGGCGTCGAACTCGCCGGCGGCCCAGCTGGTGAACACCGTGGGCGCCTGCTGGGTGACGATCTGCACCGTGATCCCCGCCTCGGCCAGCTGGGCCTGCAGCGCGGTCGAGATTCGGTCGAACGGTGAGTTGCTCGCTCCCACGAGCAGGGTCATGGCGAACCCGTTCGGCAACCCGGCCTGCGCGAGCAGCTGCCGCGCCTTCGCCACGTCGTGGGTGTAGGTCACGGGCGGGGTGGACAGGTGCCCGGGGTAGACGGCGGGGAGGGGCTGACCGAGGGGATCGCACTGCCCCGCCATCAGGCCGGTGCTGAGCGCCTCGCGGTCGATCGCGTAGTTGAGCGCCTGCCGGACCTCGGGCTTGTCGATGTTCGGCCGCGCCGTGTTCAGCCGCAGGTTGATCGTCGCCGCGGCCGGGTAGGTGCTGACCGTCATCCCGTCGATCCGCGAGGCCTGCTCGAACATCGCCTCGCTGGAGTTCGAGATGTCGAGCTGGTCCGAGCGCAGGGCGTTGAGCCGGGCGTTCGGGTCGGGGATGAACTGCATCTCGATCCGGGCCGCCTTCTGGGCCTCGGGGTCCCAGTAGCCCTCGCGGCGGACGAAGGTCGCCGTCTGGCCGAGCTTCAGGTCGGCCAGCGTGTAAGGCCCCGAACCGACCGGCTTGACGTCGAGGTCGGTGTTGCCGAGCGCGTTCGGGCTCACGATGCCGCCCTCGGCGCCCGCGAGGACCGCGGGCAGGTCCGCCGCCGAGTTCTTCGCCGAGATCCGCACGGTCCGGGGGTCGACGACGTCGACGGAGGCGATCCCGCCGAGGGTCGCCTTCACCGTCGACGCCGGCAGGGTGAGCGAGCGGTCCAGGCCGGCCTTCACCGCGGCGGCGTCGAGGGTCGCGCCGTCGCTGAAGGTGACACCGTCGCGGAGGGCGAACGTGACCGAGCGCCGGTCGGGGGCGATCTCCCACGACGTGGCGAGCATCGGCCGAACCTCGAGATCCGGGCCCATCTGCGTCAACCGGTCGTAGACCAGCGAGCCGTACGGGTACTGCGCGAGCCCGGATGAGCTGGTGGCGGGGTCCATCGCCGGGGGTGGGGTGTCGAGGCCGACCCGCAGGGTGGCGTTGCGGTCGACCTCCCCGGTCGGCCCACCGGCGTCGCCGCCTGCGGAACCGCCGCACGCCGCCAGGGTCATTCCAATGACCGTGCCCATCACGAGCACGGTGGTCCGCAGCCCGCGGGACCGTCGGATCGTCATCGTCTCCGCCTTCATCCGGCCCGCGGCCCCACTGCCGCGGATCATGGCGAAAGAGTAAACGGTTTCAAGCGCCGCGTCTGCGCCTTGCGGTCACTGATCTTGCGAAACGACCACGATGCCCCCCTCATCGACACCGGGAAGAGCCGCTCCCGTCGCACGACGAGCGGGTCGCCGAGGAAGCGCATACTCATCTGACGCGTAGGGCACGAGCGGGGCGGCCTCGCGGGGAAGCACGCCGTCAGACCTGCCAGCGCAGCTTCAGGTCCTCCAGACCCCACACACCACCGCCGTGCTCGCGCGGCGGCTCGGCCAGCTCGTACTCCGGGATCTGCTTGTGCCACTCCTCGAGGAGGATGGCGAGCTCCTGCCGCGCGAGGTGCGACCCCAGGCACCGGTGCGGGCCGCCGCCGAACGACAGGTGCCGGGTGACCTCGCGGTCCAGGTCGACCCCACGCGCACCGGGGTAGGCGCCCTCGTCCCGACCCGCGGCCGAGAGCGGGAACGCGGCCATGTCCCCCGCCTTGATGGGGCAACCGTGGAAGTCCGCGTCCCGGGTCGCCTTGCGGGCGGTCTGCACGATCGGGTAGGCGCGCAGCAGCTCCTCGACCGCCTTCGGGATGCGCTCGGGCTCGGCCACGATCCGCTGCCGGTCCGCGTCGTGGGTCGCGAGGTGCCACAGGGCGTACGAGGACTGACCCGCGACCGTGTCCAGACCCGCCATGAACAGCAGCAGCAGGCAGTTGAGGACGTCGGCGTCGGCGGCGGGCTCGCCGTCGATCTCCCACTTCACCGCCGCGGAGACGACGTCCTCGGCGTCGGGATCCGGGTTCGCCCGGCGCTCGGCGACCAGCCCGGAGAAGTACCCCATCACCTTCTGCATCCCGGCCATCCGCGTCGAGCCGTCCGGGTCGGACTCGTTGTCCTGGTGCAGGATCATGTGCTCCCACTCCATGAACTCTGGGAGCTTGTCCCGGGGCATGCCCATGATCTGCAGGAAGATCGTGGAGGGGAAGACCTGCGCGATGTCACGGACGAAGTCGCACTCGCCGCGCTCGCGCACGCCGGCGACCAGCTCGGCCGCCAGCCGGTGCTGGTCGGCCTCCATCGACTTCGTTCGGCCGGGTGAGAAGTAGCCGCCGAGCAGCCGCCGCCACTTGGTGTGCTCGGGCGGGTCGAGCATGATCGGGATCCACTTGTACGCGGGGTTCGGTTCGGTCGGGACGATGACCGAGTTCGACCACAGGTCGGGCTGCTGCAGCCCGTCGAGGATCACCGACTGCTCGGTGAAGATCCAGTACCCGTTGGCCTCCTCGGTGCGGACAGCGGGCTTGGCGGTGTCCTGGTACCCGTCCATCCGCGAGAAGAGCGTCCCCGCCGGCACCGGCGCGGGACTCATCACGTAGTCGACCACCGGGCAGGTCCGTACAGGCTCAGTGTTGGTCATACTCACTTCCTCGCTGATGTGAGTGCACACGTGCTGAGCGACACTCTAGGAGTCCGACGGCCGAGTTCGGTAGACCCAATACCGGCCCTACCGGCATTCGGGGGCGAGGAGGCGGGTCTGCACCGCCGGACTACCGGGATATAGTCCCCTGATTCGCTCATCCCGCCCGGGCCGTCTGCGCCCGCGCCGCCGGCCACAGGGAGCAGCACTCGTGGACGATCCCGACCTCTTCACCGCAGCCGACGACAGCCTGCACACGCCGTCGGACAACTTCTACGAGACCGAGACGTACTGGTTCTCCTTCTTCGTGCCCGAGCGTGCGATCGGCGGGTGGCTCTACGCGTCCGTGCGGCAGAACGCCGGGGTCACCGCTGGCGGCATGTGGCTGTGGGACGCCACGTCCGCCCTGCCCTGGGAGCTGCCCTTCTACCAGAACTTCGACCACCTCAAGCCGCCTCGCGAGACCGCGCCGGGGCGCATCGAGTTCCCGATCGGGCTGAGCGTGCAGGTCGTCGAGCCCGGCAGGTCCTACGACCTCGTGTTCGACGACCGGGACCGGGTCGAGGTGAAGCTGCGGTTCGAGTCGACCTACGCGCCCGTCCCGCTGCGCAGCGGGGCCCCGCCCTATCCCAGGGCCTCGCACTTCGACCAGACCGGGCGCACCTACGGGACCGTCGTCCTCGACGGCGAGCGCATCGACGTCGACTGCTACGCGATGCGCGACCGCTCCTGGGGTCCGCGCTACGAACGGGGCTACCGGCGCGTCGGCTACACCTGGGCCTCGTCGGCGGACCTGAGCCTGCTGACCTACACCGCGCCGGACGGGTCCCCGACCGGCGGCGAGCACATCCACTCGGGCTACGTCCGCCGAGGCACGGGCCCAGACGCCGTCAGCCAGGTCACCGACGGTCGCCGCACCGTCAAGCGGGACCCCGAGCAGGGCTGGATCACCGGGATCGACATGGAGTTCGTCGACGCCGTGGGCCGTCGGACCACGGCGTCGGCGGAGACACTGAGCCGCATGGTGCTCCCGGGCTCGACGTCGATCTGCGTCAACACCTCGCTCCGGTGGACGGTCACCGACCACACCGGTGAGACGGTGGTCCTCGACGGCGAGGACCAGGACGTCTGGCCCATCGCCGAGTGGCGCCTGCTGCGGAGTCCGAAACAGTAATCCGTTAATGGATTACTGTTACCATCCTGGACGTGCGCCGAAGCATCGACCCGCCTCAGGTCCATTCCGCCGATGATGCGCCCGCTCGCTCGGGAGGCCGCCCCGAGGAGCCCTCCGCGGGCGTCACCGACGAGGCTCTCGCCGCCGCCCGACGCTGGGTCGGTGTCGAGCGTCCGATCCGTGGATGGAACTCCTCGGCCCACCCGGACGCGATCCGGCACTTCGCCAAGGGCGTCGGGGACGACAACCCGCTGTTCGGGCGTCAGCGGCACCCTCGAGGGCCCGCACCGGGACCCGCTGCTCACGCCGACCGTCGGGCTGAGCCGCGGGTACGACTTCGGGTCGCAGCGCATCTCCTGGCTGGCTCACCTGGTCACCGACTGGGCCGGGGACGACGCCGAGATCACCTCCCTCACCGTGCGGCTGCTCGCGCCGAACCTGCTCGGCGACCTGACCCGACTGCGCGGCCGGGTGACGGGAGTGGCCGGCGCCGGCGGCGAGGACCGGGTGGTCGAGGCGGAGATCGAGGCCGTGAACCAGCGCGACGTGGTGACAGCGACCGGGACGGTGACCGTCCGGCTGCCCTGAGCCGCCCCTGTCGCTCCGCCCGGTTCCGTTCTACGATGCCTAAAGGGTTAACGCTTTGCGGTGGCCCGCGGAGCCCGCAGCGAAAGGGGATACCGTGTCCGTCTCGACCGACCTCGTCGGCACGTCCGGCACCGTCGCCGTCGTCACCATGCGATGGCCGGGGAAGCGGAACTCGCTGTCGCCGGAGGACGGGGACGCGCTCACCGCGGCGATCACCGCCGCCGGTGCGGACCCGTCGGTGACGGGTCTGGTGCTCACCGGCGAGGGCGCGTTCTGCAGCGGGGGCGATCTCCGGGCGTTCGCCGAGCTCTCCCGCACCACCCCCTCGGACGAGGTGCACCTGACGGTCTACGGGCGGATGCAGGCGATCGTCCGCGCGTTGCGCGACTGCCCGGTGCCGACCGTCGCCGCGGTGGACGGGCCCGCCATCGGGCTCGGCCTCGACCTCGCGCTGGCCTGCGACATGCGGTTCGTCGGCCCGCGCGGCTATCTGATGCAAGGGTGGGCGAGGGCCGGGCTGGTGCACGGCGTCGGCGGTGTGCCACTGCTCGAGCGGGTCGCCCCCGGCCTGCTCTGGCGCCTCGTCGCCGAGCAGGAGAAGCTCGGCCCCGTCGAGTGCGCGGCGCTCGACCTCGGCGAGGTCGGCGAGCCGGACGCGCTCACCGCCGCGACCACTCGGATCGAGAAGCTCGCCCCGGTGGCCCGCGACGTCCTCGCCCACTACGTCACCCTGTCCCGGATGGCGAGCTGGCCCGCCGAGGAGCAGTTCGAGGCGGCGGGGCGGATCCAGGGCGGCCTCATCGGCTCGCAGCGCTTCCGCGACCTCACCGAACAGGTCCTGGGTGCCGACGCGGGAAGGAGCTGACGTGTCGACCCCCGAGGACCCGACCGCCCCGTTCGACCCCCGGTACGGCCCCGACGAGGAGGAGTTCCGCGCCGAGCTGCGCGCCTTCCTCGAGGAGCGGCTGCCGGACCGCTGGGTCGGCATCTTCCACGGTCCGCCCGAGCACCTCGACGCCAGCTTCGCGATCACGGCGGAGATGGCGGAGCGCGGCTGGCTGACCCAGACCTGGCCGAAGGAGTACGGCGGCCGGGAGGCCTCGATCTGGCGGCAGATGGTGCTGCAGGAGGAGACCTGGGCGTACTACGAGCCCCGCGGCGGCCAGTACATGGGCGTCAACTGGATCGGCCCGTCGCTCATCCGTTTCGGCACCGAGGCGCAGCGCGCGACCTTCCTCCCCCGGCTGGCCGCGGGGACCGTCCAGTGGGCGCAGATGTTCAGCGAGCCCGACGCCGGATCGGACCTGGCCAACCTGCGGACCCGCGCCGAGTTCAAGGGCGACCGGTTCGTCGTCAACGGCGAGAAGATCTGGACGAGCTACGGCGACTACGCCGAGCACGGGTTCCTGGTGTGCCGCACCGATCCCGGCTCGCGCAGGCACGCCGGTCTCTCCGTGCTGCTGATCGATCTGGACACCCCGGGCATCGAGGTGCGCCCGATCCGCACTCCCCTCGGGAAGCACAAGCTCAACAGCGTGTCGTTCACCGACGTCGAGATCCCCGCGGACCGGTTGCTCGGCGAGCGGGACGACGGCTGGTCGGTCGCGATGACCGCGCTGTCCTTCGAACGCACCGGCGTCGCCCGGTATGCGCGCGTCTCCCGGTTCCTCGGACAGCTCGAACGGCTGCCGGGCGCCGAGGAGCCGGACGTGGCGGACGACATCGCCGCCGCGCTCGCCGCGGCGCGGGCCGCCGAGCTGATGAACTACGGGGTGTT
>NZ_JACBXB010000529.1 GCF_013870575.1 Pseudonocardia pini | reverse complement strand
CTCGTTCGGCCGGGCGCCCGCGACGAGCGCGGCCAGGGCCACGTTCTCCAGCGCGGACATGTGCTCGATGAGGTGGAAGAACTGGAACACCAGCCCGACGCTGCGCCTGCGCAGCCGCGCGAGCCGCTGCGGGGCGAGGTCCTCGATCCGGGTCCCGTCGACCGCCACGGTGCCCTCGTCCGGCCGGTCGAGGCCCGCGAGCAGGTGCAGCAGGGTGGACTTGCCGCAGCCCGACGGGCCCATGAGCGCCACGAACTCGCCCGCGCGCACGGTCAGGTCGACGCCGCGCAGCGCGCGAACGGGGGCCGTGCCCGCCTCGTAGGTCTTGCGCAGACCGCGCACGACCAGCGCGGGACCCGGCGGGGTCTGCTCTGTCACCTGCTCACCCTAGGGACGTGACCGCCCCGCGAGGGAGGGCACGCGGGGAAGAGACCGGCTGGTACACCGGCGGGGGTGGTGCTGGCACCACCCCTCGGCCTCCACCTCGCGCGACCGGGTGACCGCGTTACCGGGTGACGTCCCGGCCCGCCGCCTGCTGCGACGGCTGCTGCCGGTAGGCGCCCCGGGCGGGCAGCAGGCCCAGCGCGGAGCACACGGCGGCGAGGTCCGGGTACGCGCCGGGGGCCAGCGACCACAGCTGCGCCGTGGTGACCGCGTCCGCCCCGTAGTGGTCGGCGTGGGCCACGATCTGCCATTTGGCGGCCGGGTAGCTCAGCCCCGCCAGCACGTGGCCGATCCGGGCGACGTCGGCGCGATACGTCCGTCGGTACACGGTTCCTCCTGGTGGCCCCGTCTCCGCCGACGGGGCGAGAAGGAGTGCCCGCGCTCACCCTCGGCCAAACATCGGATCTCGGGGTTTCTCGCGGACACTCCGAGGGGGAGTCGTGTTGTGCCGCCCGGTCGGGCCGCCGTAGGGTTGCCGTGCGGTTGAAGCGACAGTCCGCATGCACGCGTCCGCGGAAGATGTCGAGGAGCACGGTGCACCATGAGCAGCAGTGAGACACCCGCCGAGGAGGGTGGCGTCGAGGTCGAGGACGTCGTCCGGTTCGACGCGGCGGGGGACGGTTCCTCGCTGGTCGCGCACGTCCGCGGCGAGATCGACACGCTGACCGCCCCGTTGCTGCGCACGGAGCTGGACACCCGGCTGCCCGAGGCGCCGCTGGTCGTGCTGGACCTCTCCGGCGTCACGTTCCTGGGCTCCGCCGGGCTCGCCGTGCTCGTCGCGGCGAAGGACCAGGTCGAGCGCAGCGGACACACCCTTCGGCTCGTCTGCGGCTCCCGGATCGTCACCCGCGCGCTCGAGGCCACCGGCCTGCTCGGCCTGTTCGACGTCGCCGACGGCGTGCCCGACGCGCTGCGGCCCACCGCCTGACACTAGAACTCCCCGGTCGCCCAGAACCGCTCGATCCGGGCGGTGTGCGGGGCGAGGTCCATGCCCTGCGCCGCGACCCAGTCGTCCGCGTAGTAGCTGTGCCGGTAGCGCTCGCCGCCGTCGCAGATCAGCGTGACCACGCTCCCCTGCCGTCCCTCGGCGATCATCCGGGCGACCAGCGTGTACACGCCCCAGAGGTTCGTGCCGGTGCTCCCGCCCGCGAACCGGCCGGTGCGGTCGTGCAGGTGGCGGACGGCGGCGATGCTGGCGGCGTCGGGGACCGGGAGCATCAGGTCGATCACGCCCGGCACGAAGCTCGGCTCCATCCGCGGCCGCCCGATCCCCTCGATGCGGCCCGGCAGGCCGGTCGCGTAGTCGGGGGCGCCGCTCGCCCAGCCGGGCAGGAACGCGGAGTTCTCCGGGTCGACGACGGCGAGCCGCGTCGGCATCCGCCGGTAGCGCAGGTACCTCCCGATCGTCGCCGAGGTGCCCCCCGTGCCCGCGCCGACCACGATCCACTCCGGCACCGGGTGCCGCTCCCGGGCGAGCTGCGCCACGACGGACTCGGCGATGTTGTTGTTGCCCCGCCAGTCCGTGGCGCGTTCGGCGTAGGTGAACTGGTCGATGTAGTGGCCCCCGCACTCGGCCGCCAGCTCCTCGGCGCGCGCGTACATCTCCGCCCCGTGCTCGACGGCGTGGCAGCGGCCCCCGTACCGCTCGATCAGCGCGATCTTCTCCGGGCTGGTGGTGCGCGGCAGCACCGCCACGAACGGCACGCCGATCAGCTGCGCGAAGTAGGCCTCGGACACCGCGGTCGATCCCGAGCTCGCCTCGACGACCGTGGTGTGCGGCCCGATCTGCCCGCTGACCAGGGCGTGCAGGAACAGCGAGCGGGCCAGCCGGTGCTTGAGGCTGCCGGTCGGGTGGACGGACTCGTCCTTGAGGTAGACGTCGACCCCCCAGTCCGCGGGCACCGGCAGCACGTGCAGGTGGGTGTCCGCGGACCGGTTGGCGTCCGCCTCCACCCGCCGGACCGCCTCGTCGACCCAGTCCCGGTCCGATCCACTCTCGACCACCACGTCCGCGACGGTAGCCACTGACCGCAGCGCGCGGTCCGCCGGCCGACCCCGCTGGAGATCCCCGGTCGAGGCGTTCACACTGGCGGGTGTGGCATCCGACCCCGATCCGGTGAACAGCTCCGGCGCCTTCGAGGTGGTCCGGCGCGGCTACGCGCGCGACCAGGTCGACGCGCTGGTCCGTGAGCTGGAGCGGCGCGCCACGGTGGCGGAGAACGCGCGGCGGATGGCCGAGCAGCATGCCGCGAGCGTCGCGGAGGACCTGCGGCTGCTGCGCGCGGGCACCCCGGCCGAGGGGCTGCAGGTGGCCCCCCAGAGCTTCGGCTTCCGGGCCGAGAAGGTCCTGCGGCTCGGCCTCGCGGAGGCTGATCTTCCGTCGGCGGCTGATCGTGAGGCCCGCGACCAGGGCGATCAGCACGACCACCACGACCACGGCCACGATGATCCAGAGGGTCTGCGTCGTCACACCCCCACCCTTCCACGCCCCCCGCGCGCCCGCGCCGCCACCCGCTGCCTGCTAAGAAGCGGGGCGAAGGCGTTGGGAGATGACCGTGGTGATCCCGTCGCCCCGCATCGAGACGCCGTAGAGGGCGTCCGCGACCTCCATGGTGGGCTTCTGGTGGGTGATCACGATGAGCTGCGAGGTCGACCGCAGCTCCTCCAGCAGGAGGATCAGCCTGCGGAGGTTGGCGTCGTCGAGGGCCGCCTCGATCTCGTCGAGCACGTAGAAGGGCGAGGGGCGGGCCCGGAAGATGGCGACCAGCAGCGCCATCGCGGTGAGCGAGCGCTCGCCGCCGGAGAGCAGCGACAGCCGCTTGACCTTCTTGCCGGGCGGCCGGGCCTCGACCTCGATCCCGGTGGTGAGCATGTCGTCGGGATCGGTGAGGACCAGCCTGCCGTCGCCGCCCGGGAAGAGCGTGGCGAAGACCGTCTCGAACTCGCGGGCCACGTCCACGTACGCGGTCGTGAAGACCTCGAGGATCTTGTCGTCCACCTCGCGGACCACGGTGAGCAGGTCCCGCCGGGTGTTCTTGAGGTCCTCGAGCTGCGTGGACAGGAACGTGTAGCGCTCCTCCAGCGCGGCGAACTCCTCGAGGGCCAGCGGGTTGACCTTGCCGAGCAGTGCGAGGTCCTTCTCCGCGCGCTTGGCGCGGCGCTCCTGCGTCCCGCGGTCGAACGGCATGGCGGGCGGCGCGACGACGTCCTCCCCCCGCTCCTTCGCGGCCTCGTACTCCGCGATCTCGGTGGGCGACGGCGGCACCCCGGTCGCCGGGCCGTACTCGGCCACCAGGTCGTCGACGCCGATCCCGAAGTCCCCCAGGGCCTTCTCGACGAGCTGCTCCAGCCGCAGCCGGGACTGCGCGCGGGCGACCTCGTCCCGGTGGACGGTGTCCACCAGCTTGTCCAGCAGCGCCGACAGCCTGCCCGTGGTCGCGCGGGCCTCGGTGAGGGCCGCCTCGCGGTCGGCGCGGGCCGCGGCCACCTCGTCCCGC
>NZ_JACBXB010000528.1 GCF_013870575.1 Pseudonocardia pini | reverse complement strand
TCCCGCCGGAGGTGGGGCTCGACGCGGAGGACGAGGTGCTCGCCCAATGGCGCGAGCAGATGGCGGCGGCGCAGAAGCAGGTGCTCGCCGACCTGGACGTGCACGGCGAGGCGGAGATCGCCGTCGGCGCCGACCTGCACGAGGCGCTGGTCTCCGCGGGCTGGGAGGACACCGAGGTGCTGGCCCTGGGCTCCAGCGCCCCGGGCCCGCTGACCCGGGTCTTCCTGGGCTCGCGCGCCACGAAGTTCGTGAGGCACTCCCCGGTGCCCGTCGTCGTCCTCCCCCGGTAGCTGTGAGTGGCGACAGTCGCTATGGCGACTATCGCCGCTCACAGCTGTTCAGATGGTGGCCTTGCGGATCGAGCGCACCCCGACGAACAGTCCCACGGCAGCGGTGACGAGCGCGGCCACGAAGCCCCACACGATCGTCAGGGAGCCGAAGGTGCCGGAGAACAGCACCCGCTCGGCGTCGACGATGTAGGTGAGCGGGTTGAACTTCGACACCACCTGCATCCAGCCCGGCCCGGTCTCCAGCGGCAGCATCATCCCGGAGAGGATCAGCAGCGGGAACAGCAGCGACTGCTGCACCGCCCAGAAGATCCACTCGGTCTTGCGGGCCGCGATCGCCAGCGCGTACGACAGCGCGCCCACGCCGACGCCGAAGATCCCGAGCATCACCAGCCCCACGACCACGTGCATCGGGTACAGCACGAAGCCGAAGGGGATCGCGACGAGCGTGATGATCGCCGCCTGCACCACCAGCGGCGTGAGCTCCTTCAGCGCCCGCCCGACCATCAGCGAGGAGCGGGCCAGCGGGGTGGCCAGCATCCGCTCGAACGCCCCGGTCATGATCTCGAACTGCAGGTTCGCGCCGGTCATCGACGTGCCGAACATGGTGATCATCACGACGACGCCGGGCAGGAACCACTGCAGCGACGACCCGCCGAACAGGGCGCCGTCGCCCGCCAGGCCGGACAGCAGCGGGCCGAAGAAGCCCAGGAACACCAGCGGCTGGACCAGCGAGAAGATCAGCGAGAACGGGTCCCGCACGATCGTGAGGGTCTCCCGCCACCAGACGTGCCCGACGTCGGTGAGCACGCTCGTGCGCGGCGGTGCGGGCAGGCTCAGGGCGACCATCAGGACTCTCCTTCGCGCAGGCTGCGGCCCGTGAGGTTGAGGAACACGTCGTCGAGCGTGGGCTGGCGGGCGGAGGCGGCGAGCACGTCCACACCGGCGGTGCGCAGCCGCTCCAGCACGCCGGGCATGGCGTGCGAGGCGGCCTCGACGCGGATCGACAGGGCGACCCCGTCCGGGTCCGGCTTCTCGGCGGGCTCGGACCCCTCGGTGGCGAGCAGGCCGCGCGTGCGGTCGGCGTCGGCGGGCCGCACCACCACGGTCAGCCGGTCGCCCGCCTGCTTGCGCTTGAGCGCGTCGGCGGTGTCGTCGGCGATGATCCGCCCGTGGTCGATGATCACGACCCGCTCGGCCATCGCGTCCGCCTCGTCGAGGTAGTGCGTGGTGAGCACGATCGTGGTGCCGCGCTGCTCACGGATCCGCGTGATGTGCTCCCACAGGTTGGCCCGGTTCTGCGGGTCCATCCCGGTGGACGGCTCGTCGAGGAACAGCAGGCCCGGCGCGTGGATCAGGCCGAGCGCGATGTCCAGCCGGCGCTTCTGCCCGCCGGACAGCGTGCTGACCTTGCGCATCCGCAGGGCGTCCAGGTCCAGCGTGCGCAGCAGGTCCTCGCCGTTCGCCACCGCCTGGGCCTTGCTCATCCCGTAGAACCGGCCCTGCATGACCAGCTCGTCCCAGACCCGGTAGTTGTGGCCCGCGCCGTCCTTCTGGCCGATGTAGCCGATGCGGCGGCGGACCTCGGCGGGCTTGGCGACGACGTCGACCCCCGCGACCTGCGCCGATCCCGACGAGGGCGGGAGCAGGCTGGTCAGCATGCGCAGCGTGGTCGACTTGCCGGCGCCGTTGGGGCCGAGGAACGCGACGAGCTCGCCCTCCGCCACGTCGAGGTCGATGCCGCGCACCGCCTCGATCGTCTCCTTGCCCACCCGGAAGGACCGGGTGAGCGCTTCGGTGTGGATCATCAGCTCTCCGCATTCCGTACGGCGTACTGCGTTATCTCGGTATAAGGTACACCGTACGGAGTGAGTTGCGCGAAGGAGTTTCGCAGAAGTGGACGAACCGGTCAGCGAGCAGTGGGGGACGCCCGAGGGGCAGGCCATGCTCCAGCTGCTGTGGGACCCGCCCCCGCCGCCGACCCGCGGGCCGAAACAGCGGCTCACGCTGGACCAGGTCGTCGTCGGGGCCATGGAGGTCGCGACCGAGCTGGGCGTCGACGAGCTGTCCATGCGCAAGGTCGCCCAGCACCTCGGCGTGGGGGCGATGAGCCTGTACACCTACGTGCCCGGCAAGGACGAGCTGTTCGAGCTGATGATCGACCGCGCGTACGCGGACCGGGCCCTGCCGGACCGGGCGCTGCCGTGGCGGGCACAGGTGGAGTTCCACGCGCACGAGGCCTGGCGGATGTACCAGGAGCACCGGTGGCTGATCCGGTCGAACCTCTGGCGGATGCCGCTGGGCCCCCACGTGCTCGACGCGCAGGAGGACCTCTACCGAGCCGTCCTGCTCACCGGCCTGCCGGAGACGACCGTCGTGCGGGTGGCCGGGCTCGTCGAGTCCCACGTGTTCGGCGCGGCGCGTGCCGCGGTCACCGACACGTCCGTGGCGTCGCGGACCGGCATGACCACGGACGACTACTGGGAGTCCCGGGCGGGCTTCTGGGGCACCTACTTCTCGACCGAGCGCTTCCCGACCATGACCCGGATCTGGGAGCGGGGCGGTTTCGACGACGACTGCCCCGAGCAGGCCTGGGAGTTCGGCCTGGCGCTGCTCCTCGACGGCGTGGAGCGGCTCGTTCAGGCCGGTGGGGCCGCCGCCCGGTCGTAGCTCGCGCGGGCGGCGATGATCTGCTGCTGGTGTGCCTCGGTCCAGGTGACCAGGGGCTTGATGGTGTCGTGCAGGGTGCAGCCCATGTCGGTCAGGGAGTAGTCCACCCGCGGCGGGACCGTGGCGTGCACCTTGCGGTGGACCAGCCCGTCCCGCTCCAGCTGGCGCAGGGTCACGGTGAGCATCCGCTGGCTCACGCCGTCGATCTCTCGCTTCAGCTCCGTGAACCGCATGGTCCGGCGCTCCAGCAGGGCGATGACCAGCAGTGACCACTTGTCCGCGATCCGGTCGAGGATCTGGCGGACCTCGCAGTCCTCCCGGGCGTCCCACTGGAAGGGGTCGTCCTCGGTTACCGCGCAGGAACTCGGTTCCGGAGAAGTGCCGTCTTCCATGGTTCGCCATGGTGACGCACGATGCGGTCGGTATCAAGAAGTAACTCTCGGGGGTTCCGATGACCGTGCTCGACCGTCTCTCCCCGCGCGCCTGGGCGCTGCTGCTCGTGCTGTCCGGGGCGATCTTCCTGGAGGGCGTGGACATCTCGATGATGGGCGTGGCGCTGCCCAGCATGCGCGCGGACCTCGCGCTGGGTACGGGGGAGCTCCAGTGGGTGGTCAGCTCCTACGTCCTCGGCTACGGCGGGTTCGTGCTGCTCGGGGGCAGAGCCGCCGACCTGCTCGGCAGGCGCCGGGTCTTCCTGGTGATGCTGGGGGTGTTCGTGGTCTTCTCGGGGCTGGGTGGGCTCGCGACCGAGGGCTGGATGCTCGTCGGGGCCCGCTTCGTGACGGGCGTGGCCGCGGCCTTCACCGCCCCGGCGGGCCTGTCGATCATCACCACGACCTACGCGCGGGGCCCGGCCCGGGACCGGGCGGTGTTGGTCTACGCCGGTGCCGCGGCGGGCGGGTTCTCGCTCGGGATGGTCGTGGGCGGGCTGCTCACGGCACTGCACTGGCGGTGGGTGTTCTTCGCGCCGGTGCTGCTGGCGCTGGTG
>NZ_JACBXB010000527.1 GCF_013870575.1 Pseudonocardia pini | reverse complement strand
ACTCCGTGGAGATCGCGGTCGAGGACTTCAACCACTGGGTGGAGTGCGTGTCGTCGTGCTCGATCGCGAGCCCCCCGCCGTGGCGCAGCAGGGTCGCCGCGGTGGCGATGACGGCCGGGACCAGCGCCAACCCGTCCGGCCCGCCGAACACGGCGACCGCGGGGTCCCACTCGGACACCTCCGGCGGGACGGGCGTGCCCTCGGGGACGTACGGCGGGTTGCAGACCACCAGGTCGACCCGCGCCTCCAGGTCGGGGAGCAGGTCGGGGCGACGGACGTCGTCGGCGTGCAGGACCACCCGCTCGCCGTGCGCCGCGACGTTCCGCCGCGCCCAGCTCAACGCCACCGGGTCCTTCTCGACGGCGTGCACGGTGGCGTCCGGCCGAGCCACGGCGAAGGCGAGCGCCAGCGCCGCCGACCCGGTGCACAGGTCCACGACCAGCGGACGGTCGACGCCGGCGAGCTCCTTGAGCCCCCACTCCAGCAGCAGCTCGGTCTCCGGGCGGGGCGTGAACACCCCCGGCCCGACCGCGACCTCCACCGGCCCGAGCACCGCGGTGCCGAGGATGTGCTGCAGCGGCTCGCGGGTGACCCGCCGCGCGACCAGCTCGCGGTACCGGGTGAGCTGCTCGGAGTCGACGAGCGGGCGCATCATCAGCTGCGAGCGCGGCACGCCGACCACGTGCGCGGCCAGGAACTCGGCCTCCACCCGGGCCGACTCCACGCCCGCGGCGGCGAGCTCCCGCGCGGCCTCACCCACGGCGACCCGCAGCGGCAGCCGGCTCATCCGGGACCGCTCACTCCGGCGCCTCGGCCGCGGACATCGCCTCGGCGCGTTCGGCCTTCTGCAACGCCGCGACGACGTCGTCGAGCTCCCCGTCCAGCACCGTGGACAGGTTGTGCGCCTTGTACCCGACCCGGTGGTCGGAGATGCGGTTCTCGGGGAAGTTGTAGGTGCGGATGCGCTCGGAGCGATCCACCGTCCTGACCTGCAGCTTCCGCTCCGCCGACGCGGCCGCGGCCTGCTCGGCCTCGTGCAGCGCCTGCAGCCGGGAGCGGAGGACCTCCATCGCGCGGGCCCGGTTCTGCAGCTGCGACCGCTCGTTCTGGCAGCTCACGACGAGGCCGGTCGGCAGGTGCGTGATCCGCACCGCGGAGTCCGTGGTGTTGACCGACTGCCCACCGTGCCCGGAGGAGCGGAACACGTCGACGCGGATGTCGTTCTCGTCGATCTCGACCTCGGCGTCCTCCCCCGTGTCCGGGTAGACGAGGACGCCGGCGGCGGAGGTGTGGATGCGCCCCTGCGACTCGGTGACCGGCACCCGCTGCACCCGGTGGACGCCGCCCTCGAACTTCAGGGCGGACCACACGCCGTCGGGTGACGGGGTGCGCGACCGCAGGATCATGGTGATGTCCTTGTAGCCCCCGAGGTCGGAGTCGACGGCGTCGAGCACCTCGACCTTCCACCCCCGGCGCTCGGCGAACCGCTGGTACATCCGCACGAGGTCGCCCGCGAACAGGGCCGACTCCTCGCCGCCCTCGCCGGACTTGACCTCCATGACGACGTCGTCGCCGTCGTGCGGGTCGCGGGGCACGAGCAGCTCGGCGAGCCGGGTCTCGAGGTCCGGGATGCGCGCGGCGATCTCGTCCGCCTCGGCGCCGAACGCCGGGTCCTCGGCGGCCAGCTCGCGGGCTGCGGTCTCGTCCGAACGGGCGGCGGCCAGGTCACGGGCGACGGCGACGAGCGGGCCGAGCTCGGCGTAGCGGCGGCCGAGCCTGCGCGCGAGGGCCGTGTCGGTGTGCACGGCCGGATCGGCGAGGCGTGTCTCCAGCTCGGCGTACTCGTCGACGAGCGTGTCCACCGCGCTCGCCGGGCTGCTGCTCACCGCCACCGTCCTGCTCCTGTTCTCACTCGTGTCCGACTCGTGCGACCCCGGTGTCCGACTCGTGCGACCCCAGTGTCCGACTCGCGCGTCGGAAGTGGGGGACTCGCGGGGCGTGGTGTCCGACTCGCGCGTCGGGAGTGGGGGACTCGCGGGGTCCTGACATGCGAACGGCGCCCGCCCCCGGACGGGGACGGGCGCCGTGGGCGACGCTAGTTGGCGGCCTTGCGCTTGCCGTAGCGCGCCTCGAAGCGGGCGACGCGGCCACCGGAGTCCAGGATCCGCTGCTTGCCGGTGTAGAACGGGTGGCAGGCCGAGCAGGTCTCGACGGTCAGCGAGCCGCCGGACTTGGTGCTGCGGGTGCTGAAGCTGTTGCCGCAGCTGCAGGTGACCTGGGTCTCCGTGTACTGCGGGTGAATGCCCTCGCGCATGGGGTGTTTCCTCTCGGGAGATCTGCCGCCGGGTCCCGTGTCGGGTGAACCGGAGCGTGACGTCTCATTGAACCATCCGGGCCCGGCGGGGATTCCCGCCGGGCCCGGACGCTCAGTCGTCGTTGCCGAAGTTCCCCGGCGTGGTCTTCTGCACCTGCATCAGGAACTCGATGTTGGTGCGGGTCTTGCGCAGCTGGCCCAGCACGAGCTCGATCGCCTGCTGGTGGTCCAGCGCCGCGAGCACCCGGCGGAGCTTCACGCTCACCGAGAACTCGTCCGCGGACATCAGCAGCTCCTCCTTGCGGGTGCTCGACGCGTCCACGTCCACCGCCGGGAAGATCCGCTTGTCGGCGAGCTTCCGGTCCAGCTTGAGCTCGGCGTTGCCGGTGCCCTTGAACTCCTCGAAGATCACCGTGTCCATCGTCGACCCGGTCTCGACCAGCGCGGACGCGAAGATCGTGAGCGAGCCGCCGTCCTCGATGTTCCGCGCCGCGCCCAGGAAGCGCTTCGGCGGGTAGAGGGCGGTCGAGTCGACACCACCGGACAGGATCCGGCCTGACGCGGGCGCGGCCAGGTTGTAGGCCCGGCCCAGGCGGGTGATCGAGTCCAGCAGCACGACGACGTCGTGCCCCAGCTCGACGAGCCGCTTCGCCCGCTCGATCGCGAGCTCGGCGACCGCGGTGTGGTCCGCGGGCGGGCGGTCGAAGGTCGAGGCGATGACCTCGCCCTTCACCGACCGCTGCATGTCGGTGACCTCCTCCGGCCGCTCGTCGACCAGGACGACCATGAGGTGGCACTCGGGGTTGTTCGTGGTGATCGCGTTGGCGATCGCCTGCATGATCATGGTCTTGCCCGCCTTGGGCGGCGACACGATCAGCGCGCGCTGCCCCTTGCCGACGGGCATGACCAGGTCGATGACCCGGGTGGTGAGCTTCGACGGCTCGGTCTCCAGGCGCAGGCGCTCGTTCGGGTAGAGCGGCGTGAGCTTGGTGAACTCGGGCCGGTTCTTGCCGGACTCCGGGTCGCGGCCGTTGATCGAGTCGATGCGGACCAGCGGGTTGAACTTCTGGCGCTGCTGCTCGCCCTCGCGGGGCTGCCGCACGGCGCCGGTGATCGCGTCGCCGCGGCGCAGGCCGTGCTTGCGGACCATCGACAGCGACACGTAGACGTCGTTCGGGCCGGAGAGGTAACCGGTGGTCCGGACGAACGCGTAGTTGTCCAGGATGTCGACGATGCCCGCCACGGGGAGCAGGACGTCGTCGTCTCGGACCTCGGTGTCGATGGCGCGCTCGCCGCCGCCACCGCCACCACCACGGGTGTCGCGGTCGCGGCCCCGGCGGCGGTCCCGGAACCGGCGGCCGCGGCGGCCGCGGCCGTCCTCGTCGTCCTCGTCGTCCCGGTCGTTGTTCCGGTCCAGGTTCCGGTCCAGGCTGCGCTCGAGGTTCCGGTCCGGGTTGCGGTCGGTCCGCTCGGTGACGCGGTCGTTGGGCCGGTTCCGGTCGTTCCGGTCGCTGTTGCGGTCGTTCCGGTCGCTGTTGCGGTCGTTCCGGCCGGTGTCGCCGTTGCGGGACTCGCCGTCTCGCTCGTTGCGGTTCCGGTTGCGGTTGCGACCGCCCCGGCCGCCGTCGGCGTCC
>NZ_JACBXB010000526.1 GCF_013870575.1 Pseudonocardia pini | reverse complement strand
GTAGGCCTCCCCGAGCGCGACGAGCCGGGCGGCGGGATCGGGATCCGCCGGGACGTCGTCGATGGTGCGGCGGAGCCTGCGGAAAGCGTCGTCGACCAAGGTCTTGATCAGACCCGGCTTGCCGCCGAAGAGGGCGTACACGGCGGTCGTCGACGTGCCGACCTCCGAGGCGCCGGGGGGCAGCGGACGCCGCAGCCCGAGCCGGTGCAGTGGGACCGAGCGCAGCCCGCACCGGGCGAAGGCTCGGGCGTTCGCCCCCTCCGCGAGCAGGATCTCGAGCTCGGTCCCCGCGGCACGAAGGTGCTGCAGCAGGCCGCCCGCCTCCGCGAGGAGCTCGTCCCCGTCGACGGCGGCGACCACCACCCGGGCGGCACGCTCGAGCGGCGCCTCGGGAATCCTGTGTCGACCTGCCCGCACCGTTGCGAGCCTGTTTTCACTGATCATGGCCTGTCCAAGCTGGGGAGTCAGTCGTAGGGAGGCTCGCGAACGACCCGGTTGCCGTTAGGTGAGTCAGGTCACTCTGCGGCAAGCGGTCCCTCGGTCGCCGAGCGGTTCGACGAGCGGAAATCCTCTCGACCATCGAGACTGTTACCCATGACCGCGCACGCCTCCCGCACCCGTCCCCCCGCAGTGCCCGCCGCGCTGGCACTGCTCGGATTCCTGGTCGCCGTCGCGATCGTCGCCGTGGTGGGCGGGCTCGCGTCCGCCTCGGCGTCGGAGCAGTACGCCGGGTTCGCCCAGCCCTCCTGGGCGCCGCCGTCGTGGCTGTTCGGTCCGGTCTGGACCGTGCTCTACGTGACGATCGCGGTGTCCGGCTGGCTGGTCTGGCGGCGCGCGGGCCTCACGAAGCCCGCCCACGTGGTCTACGGCGTGCAGCTGCTGCTGAACATGGCCTGGACGCCGCTGTTCTTCGGGGCGGGCCTGTTCGGCGTGGCGTTCGCGGAGATCGTCCTGCTGTGGATCTCCATCGTGGCGACGATCGTGCTGTTCGCCCGGCACAGCCGCGCGGCCGCCTGGCTGCTCGTGCCCTATCTGGCCTGGGTCACCTTCGCCTCGGCGCTGAACTTCACCATCTGGATGCTGAACTGACCGGTTGACGCGTGCCACGATCGTCCGGTTAGAGTAGCCATGTGGCGCGCCGATACTGGTTTAGCGAGCCGGCCCGGGATGGGTCGGCACGCACTCTGCTGCGCTGACCACCATCCCCACGAGAGCCGGAAACCCACTGGGTCGGCTCACGGGATGACGGGGGCCGGTCCGCGAAAGGACCCCCTGATGTCCCCCCTCAGTTCCAGCACCGACACGCGTGCTGCGCTGGACCAGCACCGCACCGCCCGGATCAGCCCGCTGCTGTCCCCCGCCCTGCTGCGGGACGAGCTGCCCGCCGACGACCGGGTGGCCGCGGTGGTCACCCGCGGCCGCGCGGACGTCGTCGACATCCTCGACGGGCGGGACGACCGGCTGCTGGTCGTCGTCGGCCCGTGCTCGATCCACGACCCCGAGGCCGCGCTCGACTACGCCCACCGGCTCGCGGCGCAGGCGGAGCGGCTCTCCGGGGACCTGCTCGTGGTCATGCGCGCGTACTTCGAGAAGCCCCGTTCGACCGTCGGGTGGAAGGGCCTGATCAACGACCCCGGCCTCGACGAGAGCTTCGACGTCAACCGCGGCCTGCGCACCGCCCGTCGGCTGCTGCTGGACATCACTGCACTCGGCCTGCCCGTCGGCTGCGAGTTCCTCGACCCGATCACCCCGCAGTTCATCGCCGACACCGTGACCTGGGGGTCCATCGGTGCGCGCACGGCGGCGTCGCAGGTGCACCGGCAGCTGGTCAGCGCGCTGTCCATGCCCGTGGGGATCAAGAACGGCACCGACGGGGACGTCCAGGTGGCCGTCGACGGCATCGGCGCCGCGGCCGCCCCGCACGTGTTCATGGGGATCAACGCGGACGGTCTCGCCGCCCTCGTCCGCACCACCGGCAACCCCGACGCGCACGTCATCCTGCGCGGCGGCTCGGCAGGCCCGAACTACGCCGCCGCCGACGTGGCCGCGACCCGGCAGCTGCTCGAGAAGGCGGGCCTCCCGCAGCGTGTGGTCGTCGACGCCAGCCACGGCAACTCGCGCAAGGACCACGTGCGGCAGGCCGAGGTCGTCCGCGAGATCGCCGAGCGGATCGCGGCGGGGGACACGGGCGTGACGGGCCTGATGATGGAGAGCTTCCTCGTGGAGGGGAGCCAGAAGCTGGGCGGCGCACTGACCTACGGCCAGTCGGTCACCGACGCCTGCATGTCGTGGGACACCACCGCGACCCTCCTCGACGAGCTCGCGCAGTCCGTCCGCACCCGCCGCTAACCCGCGAGTCCCCCACTTCCGACGCGCGAGTCGGACACCACGGCCCGCGAGTCCCTACCCCCCGACGCGCGAGTCGGACACCACGGCCCGCGAGTCGGACATCGGGCCGGCGGGAGACGCGACCCCCGCCGGCCCGGCCTGCTCGGCGCGGGTGTCCGGGTCGGACGTGCCGTGCCGGGACGCCCGTCGCCGCGGGAGGGGTTCGGTCGGCTGCGCTACTCGCTCACCCACCCGTAGGTTGACGGCGGTGGAGAGCTTCGCGTGGGAGGGGCGCCGGATCGCCTGGGAGCAGGCGGGCAGCGGGCCGGCGGTGGTGTTCTGCCACGGCACGCCCTGGTCCTCGTGGCTGTGGCGCCCCTTCGCCGAGGCGCTGAGCAGCTCGTTCACGGTGTACCTGTGGGACATGCCGGGGTACGGCCGATCCTCGATGGACCCGGCCCACGCGGTCGACTTCGGCGTGCAGGCCCGGGCGTTCGCCGCCCTGCTCGAGCACTGGGGCCTCGACCGCCCGCACGTCGTCGCCCACGACTACGGAGGCGCGGTCTCCCTCCGCGCGCACCTCACCGAGGGGGTCCCGTACGCGTCGCTGCTGCTGGCGGACGTCGTCGCGATCCCGCCCGCGGGCTCCCCGTTCTTCCAGCTGGTCCAGCAGCACTCGACGGTCCTCGCCCAGGTCCCGCCGTACATCCACGAGGCACTGGTGCGGGCGTACGTCGGGAACGCGAGCCACCGCGGGCTCCGCGACGACGACCGCGCCGCCCTCGCCGCCCCGTGGCTCGGCGAACCCGGCCAAGGCGCGTTCTACCGCCAGATCGCCGCGTTCGACGAGGGCTACCTCCGGGAGATCGAGGCCGGTCTCCCCCGGATCGACCTCCCGACGGGCGTGATCTGGGGTGTCGAGAGGTGCGGCGGACTCCGGTGTCCTAGTCCAGACAGAACTCGTTGCCCTCGGGGTCGGTCATCACGATGTGCCCGTTCGCCATCGGCGGCGCCGGGTCCTCGCGGCAGACCCGCGCCGCCCCCAACGCGACGAGCCGCTCGCACTCGGCCTCCAGCGCCGCCATCCGCTCGTCCCCCTGCAGCCCGGGCGCCGCCCGGACGTCCAGGTGCACGCGGTTCTTGGCGATCTTGTCCTCCGGGACCTGCTGGAAGAACAGCCGCGGCCCCTCACCCGCGGGGTCCTCGATGGCCGAGCGGGTGTTGCGCTGGTCCTCCGGCACACCGATCCTCGCCAGGAAGTCGTCCCACGCGGCCAGCGGGTCCGCCCCCTCGGGCAGCTCGACGCCGGGCGGTCCGGGATGGACGTACCCCAGCACGTCCCGCCAGAAGGTCGAGAGGGCCTTCGGGTCGTGGGCGTCGAAGGTGACCTGGACGTGGCGGCTCATCGGGCGCTCCGTTTCGCTCGGGAGGAGGCAGACTCGCGCATCCCCGTCTGCCGCCGCCACTCGGGCAGGAGTGGACTTGCCGGTCCAGAAATTCGCTCCTAGCGTCGCCCCCGTGAACAGACTGAACGGCCGGACCGCACTCGTCACCGGCTCCACCAGCAACATCGGACGCGCCATCGCCACCGCGTTCGCCGCGGAGGGCGCCCACGTCGTCGTCTCCGGGCGGGACA
>NZ_JACBXB010000525.1 GCF_013870575.1 Pseudonocardia pini | reverse complement strand
TGGTCGCCGAGGGCGGACCGGCCGGGCGCCGGATGGCCGGTCTGGCGATCGACTCCCTCCGCGTCACGCAACCGGACTTGCGTGACACCTGCGCGGAGTGCGGCACCCCCGTTCGGCAGCCCGCGACCGGGCGTCCGGCGCGCTACTGCGGGGCGACCTGCCGACAGCGGGCTCACCGGCGCACCCGCCGGTCGGCCGTTACCCTCGGGTAGGTGTCCGTCCCTCCCAGCGCTGTGAGCACGCACGACGTCACGAACCAGGTCCCACCGCTGGACGGGTTCGATCCGCTGGCCTGCGACCCGGCGCTGACGGACGCGCTGCGGCGCGAGGGCGCGGCACCCGATCTCGGGGTGCTCGCCGCGGCCGTGGGGTCGGCGGAGTACCGGGAGCACGCGCGGCTGGCGAACGTGCACGAGCCCGTCCTGCACACCCACGACCGGTACGGGCACCGGATCGACGAGGTCGAGTTCCACCCGTCCTGGCACGCGCTCATGCGGCTCTCGGTGGCGAACGGGCTGCACGGGACGGCGTGGGCCGAGGGCTCGCACGTCGCCCGGGCCGCAGGGTTCTACCTGGTCAGCACGCTGGAGCAGGGCCACTGCTGCCCGATCTCGATGACCTATGCGGCCGTTCCGCCGCTGCGCGGCACTCGGTGGGAGGCGGGGCTGACCACGCGGGTCTACGAGCCGGGGCTCGCGCTCGGCAAGCGCGGGCAGCTGGCCGGGATGTCGATGACCGAGAAGCAGGGCGGCTCGGACGTCCGCACCGGCACCACCCGCGCGACCCCACAGCCGGACGGGACGTACACCCTCGTCGGGCACAAGTGGTTCACCTCGGCGCCGATGAACGACCTGTTCCTCACGCTGGCGCAGGCCCCGGGCGGGCTCACCTGCTTCGTCCTCCCCCGCGTGCTGCCCGACGGCACCCGCAACGCCCTGCGCATCCAGCGCCTCAAGGACAAGCTCGGCAACCGCTCCAACGCCTCGGCCGAGCTCGAGTATGTCGACGCCGTCGGGTGGCGGGTCGGGGAGGAGGGCCGCGGCGTCCCGACGATCATCGAGATGGTCTCCATGACCCGTCTCGACTGCGTGCTCGGGGCCGCCGGGACCACCCGCGCGGCGCTGTCCGAGGCCGCGAACCACGTGGCGCACCGCTCCGCGTTCGGTGCCCGACTGGCCGACCAGCCGCTGATGCAGGCCGTCGTCGGGGAGCTCGCGGTGGAGTCCGAGGCCGCCACGACGCTCGCGCTGCGTCTGGCCGGGGCCGTCGAGCGCGGGGAGACGGCGTTCCTGCGGCTCGCCCTGCCCGCCGCCAAGTACCTGGTGTGCAAGCGGACCTCGGCGGTGGTCGGCGAGGCGTTGGAGTGTTTGGGCGGCAACGGGTACGTGGAGAACTCGCCGATGCCGCGGTTGTTCCGGGAGAGTCCGCTCAACTCGATCTGGGAGGGATCGGGCAACGTCACCGCGCTCGACGTCCTGCGCGCCGTCGCCCGCTCGCCCGAGTCCGTCGACGCGGTGCTCGACGAGATCGACCTCGCCCAGGGCGCCGACGCCCGCTTCGACCGCACCCTGAGCGTGCTGCGCACCGAGCTGCAGCACGCCGAGCCGCGCCGCGCCCGCCGCCTGGCCGAGCTACTCACGCTGTGCCTGCAGGGCTCGCTGCTGCTGCGCACGGCGCCGGTCGAGGTCTCCGACGCCTTCCTCGCGGGCCGCCTCCAGCCCGACGGCCCCTGGCGCACCGCGGGCACCCTCCCCGAGGGCATCCCCGCGAAGCCCCTCCTGGAGCGCGTCACCCCCACCCTCTGAGCGAACGGCACTCTCGCTCACTCCTTCTGAACGAACGGCACTCTCGCTCACTCCTTCTGAAAGCTCACTCCTATTGAGCGAACGGCACTCTCGTTCACTCCTTCTGAGCGAGAGTGCCGTTCGCTCAGAGTCCGTCCGGCTCCCGCGCGATCCTCGAGAGGGTCTGCAGGGCGCGGAGGAAGGCACCACGGTCGGCCGGGTCGAGCCTGCCGAGGTAGGTCTCCTCGGCCGCCTGGATCGCCCGCTGGGTCCGGTCGCGCAGGTCGGCCCCTGCCGGGGTGATCTCGACGAGGCGGACCCTCCGGTCGGTCGGGTCCGGCCTGCGGGCGATCAGGCCGCGTTCCTGCAGCTCGTCGAGCACGGGGATGACGCGCGACTTGTCGGCGCCGATCGCCTGGGCCAGCGCGGCCTGCGTGCGCACGGGTCCCTCCCCGAGACCGAGCAGGACCGCGTAGGCCCACATCCCCAGGCCGTGCTCGGCGAGGATCGGCTCCTCGGCGGCGAGCAGGACCCTGCCCAGCGGGGCCAGCATCGCGGCGAGATCCGGTCGGCGTGCCTCCTCCACGGGCTCACCGTAACCGGGTGACTAAATAGTGTGCACGCGCCTATCATAGGCTTATGCCTACCAAATCTCTCCATCGCGAGTCCCTCGACCTGACCCTCGCCGCCGCGCGTTCCGTCACCGTCGACCGGCTCAGTGCGCCGACGCCGTGTGCGGGCTGGGTCGTCGCCGACCTCCTCGACCATATGACCGTGCAGAACCTCGGCTTCGCCGCGGCCGCGCGCGGAAAGGGCGCCGATCCGGAGCTCTGGATCGGCGGTGGCCTGCGCACCGATCCGGTGGCCGACCTCGTGGCCTCGGCCGCGGTCGTGGTCGAGGCGTTCGCCGAGCCCGGAGTCTCCGAGCGGCCGTTCACGCTGCCGGAGCTGTCCGGGAGCGACTTCCCGGGATCGCAGGCGGTCGTCATGCACACCGTCGACTCGGTCCTGCACGCCTGGGACCTCGCCCGCAGCCTGGGAACGGACATCGCCCCGAGCGCGGAGCTGGTGCGGTTCACGCTGGAGCTGGGCGAGCAGATCCCCGACGGTGACCGCCGCCTGGAGCCCGGCTCCCCCTTCGGGCCCCGCCTGCAGGTCGCGGACACGGCACCCACCCTCGACCGAGCACTGGCCCTCTACGGCCGCTCCCCGACCTGGCCCGGGTAGCGGCGCCCCCTCCGATGGTCTCCTCGCAGGGCCACCACGGCAGTCCTCGGGCAGAGCCGTCCCGGGTTCCGTCGCCTGGCCGGCCCGATCGGTCGAGGAGCTCAGCTGCGCGGCGGGGCGACTCGCGCCTGGGTCGACCGGAACCGGGTCACGCGCAGTCGGTGCCGGTCCACCAGTCGCCCAGGAGCTCCAGGGCCTCGTCTCCGAAGGGGTTGAGGCCGGGGCCCTTCGCCAGGGAGTGCGCGACGTGCACGTGCAGGCACTTCACCCGGTCCGGCATCCCGCCCGCGCTCACGGACGTGCCCAGGGACTCGATCGCGTCCCGCTCGGCGAGGTAGGACTCGTGGGCGCGGCGGTACTGCGCGGCCAGCTCGGCATCCTCGGCGAGGCGGTCGGTCATGTCCTTCATCAGCCCGGAGGCCTCGAGGGTGCCGATCTTCGAGGCCAGCCGCGGGCAGGTGAGGTAGTAGAGCGTGGGGAACGGCGTGCCGTCGGGGAGCCGTGGTGCGGTCTGCACGACGTTCGGGTGCCCGGAGGGGCAGCGCGCCGCGACCAGGCGCATCCCGCGGGGCGCCCGGCCGAGCTGCGCGGTGACCCGGTCGTGGTCCAGCGCGGAGATGCTCATCGCGGCGCTCCTTCCGTGACCTCGCTCCACAGTGACCGGTACCAGGGCGTGGCCCGGCGGGCGGCCTCGACCTCCTCGGCCGACAGCGTGTTCGGCAGCTGCACCACGTAGGGCACCTCGCCGGGCCGTACGTACCCGAGCCGCGACCGCGCCTCCGCGGCCACCTCGTCCGGGTTGGACAGCCGGGACTTCTGCTCGTTCAGCTCGGCGACCTCCGCCTGCAGCGCCTGCTGCTGGGCGGTGACCGCGGCCAGGTCCTGCCGCTGCGCCACGTAGTTGCGCAGCGGCACCGCGACGGTGAGCGCGAGCGCGCAGACCACGATCGCCAG
>NZ_JACBXB010000524.1 GCF_013870575.1 Pseudonocardia pini | reverse complement strand
CCAGGCCGTCGGCGGTCAGCGGCAGGGTGTCGAGCCGCTCCAGGCGGGCAGGCAGGTGCTCCGTCGCCAGCCGCTCGTGCAGCCAGGACGCGATCTCCCGCTCGGTCACTGCCGGGCTGTCGGCGCGCAGCGAGTAGAAGCCGACCAGCTCGGTGTCGCCCGCTCGCTCGTGCGGGACGACCACGGCCGACGCCACCCCGGGCACCGCCAGCATCACCGACTCGATCGCGGTGAGGTCGACACCCCCGCCCTGCCCCTGCGGTGTCACACGACCGCGGTACTCGATCTCGCCGGCGTCGTCGACGCGGCCGAGATCGCCGGTCCGGTAGATCCGACCGGACGGGTTGCCGGGGATCCCGAGGAAGTCGTCGACGAACCCGGCGCCCGAGGGGTCGGGGAAACCGCAGGCGAGGCCCAGCCCGGCCACGCCGATCTCGCCGGTCTCGCCGTGCCGCAGGGCGCGCCGCGAGACGTCCGGGTCGAGCACGACGGTGGCGAAGGTCGGCAGCGGCACGCCGATCGTCATCGGCTTGTCCGGGTGTGCCTCGGTCCAGGTCGCCGCGGCCGACGCGCCGGGCGGGACGTAGGCGACGAGGAAGCGGCGGTCGGGTCGGTGCCAACGCGCGACCAGGCTCTGGGGACAGACCTCCCCCGAGACCAGCAGGACCCGCAGCCGGGGCAGATCCGCCTCGAGCGTGGCCAGCACGGCCGGGGTGGTGGCCAGCGCCGTGACCCGGCGCTCGGCCAGGACGGCGTGCAGGGCGTCTCCGACGAGGTTCGGGCCGTCGGGTGCGGGCACCAGCGTGGCACCCGACGCCCAGGCCATCCAGACCTCCCCGAGGCCGGCGCCGGAGGACAGGGCCCGGCCCTGGTAGAGGCGGTGCCCGCGGACACCGAAGGTCTCGGACGAGACCCGGACGGCGTTGCACATGCTGCGGTGGTCGATCGCGACGCGCTCGGACCAGCCTGCGGGGCCGGGGACGTGCACGACGTACGCGGGCCGTTCGACGGCCTCTCCCCGCTCGGCGGGCTGCAGCCGCTGCGGGCTCATCTCGGCGATCAGGGCGGCGGCCGCGTCGAGGTCGAGGACCTCCGCCCCGGCGGGCAGCGTCCCGGGGACGGCGACCCGCCCGCGGAGGTGGGATCGGGTGAGCACGATCCGGACCTCGGCGTCGGCGACGAGGTACGCGAGGCGTTCGGCCGGGGCGTCGGGATCGAGCGGAACGCAGGTGGCACCGATCTTGAGGACCGCGAGCAGGGCGACGTAGGTCTCGACGCGGGTGTCGAACAGCAGGGCGGTCCGGTCACCGGGGTGGGTGCCGTGCAGGCGCAGGAAGCGGGCGAGCCGGTTGGCGCGGGCGTCGAGCTCGTCGTAGGTCAGACGGACCCCGGGGCCGTCGACGGCGAGCTGCCCCGCCCTGCCGTACTCCCTGATCCAGTCGCACCGCTCCTCGAACACCGAGTCCAGGCGTTCCTGTCGGCGCACCCGCCAGCCCTGCGCCTCGTGCCGATCGACGAGGACCAGCTCCGAGAGCGAGGCGGGCGGGCCCGGGTGGACCTGCGTCCGGGTGGGTTCCGGGGTGGGCGGCGACAGTGCCATGTCTCAGGCCACCAAGCTCTCGTCGGCGGGCTCGGCGCCGAGCACCTCGTCGCCGAAGTTGTCCCGGACCCACTCGGTCCGGTACAGCGTGTCGAGGTAGCGCTCGCCCAGATCGGGGGCGAGCGTTACCGCGGTGAGGTGTGCGGCCGAGTTCCGGTCCAGCCAGGCCTTCGCCCCACTGACCACCGTGCCCGTGGATCCGCCGAAGAGGAAGCCCCTCCTCGCGATCCGGTGGCACATGGCGATGGTGTCGGCCTCCTCGACGAACACCACGTCGTCGACGTAGGACCGGTCGAACACGGCCGGGCGGACGCTCGTGCCGAGGCCGGGGATCATCCGACGTCCGGGCTGCTGGTCGAAGGTCACCGAGCCGACGGCGTCCACCGCGACGATGTGCACGTCCGGCCGGTACTGCCGGAACCAGCGGGCGCACCCCATCAGGGTGCCGGTGGTGCCCGCGCCGACGAACAGGACGTCGAGCTGCGGGAACTCCTCGGCGATGGCGGGCGCGGTGGTGCGGAAGTGTGCCTTCCAGCTGTTCGGGTTCGAGTACTGGTCCAGACAGAGGGCGTTCGGGTCGGCCGCGAGCAGGGCCCGCACGTGCGCCTGCCGGGCGCCGAGGAGTCCCTCGGGACCGGCCTCGCGGATCACGTGGACCTCGGTGCCCATGGCCCTCATCAGCGCGATGGTGGCGCCGTTGCACCGGATGTCGGTGACGCAGACGAAGCGGTAGCCCTTGTGCGCGGCGATGATGCTCAGCGCCACCCCCAGGTTGCCGGACGACGACTCGACCAACGTCGACCCCGGTCCGAGCTGCCCGTTCCGCTCGGCGGCCTCGACCATCGAGGACGCCGCCTTGAGTTTCACCGATCCTGCGAAGTTGAAGCCCTCGCACTTCAGGTACAGCTCGTGTCCGACGAGGGTGCGGAGATCGACGAAGAGCCGCTCCTCCGTGAACTCCTGCGGACCACTGACGATCGGCATTTCAGCCTCCCCCCGTTGTGCAGCCTCGATGCTGCGTCCCCCCGGTTCGTCGGCCGCCGACTGGGCGGTCTCGACGGGAATGAGAATGCTCGGGAAGGAGCCTTCGGACATTGGGGTGGATACCCGGGGCGACGGAGTGGTCCCCCGACCTGAGCGGGGGTTGACCCCCGGTTCTGCGGGGGGACCGCTCCCCGGCGAGCTCGGCCCCGCGTCTCCGGACCATGCCGTGCGGGTCGCCCTGACCGTCGTCCCGGCCCTGCCCACCGCGCACGGTCCGCGGTCAGTGCGTCGCGACCCGTTCCGCCGCTTCCTCCGGCGTCGTCACCACGGGAACGTCGGCCGGCAGCGGGGGACGGTCGACCATCACCACCGAGATGCCCAGGTCCCGCGCGGCCACCAGCTTCGCGGCCGTGAGCGCACCACCGGAGTCCTTGGTGACCAGCACGTCGATCCGGTGCTCGAGCATCAGCGCTCGCTCCCCGTCGACGGTGAACGGCCCACGCTCGAGGATCGACAGCATCCGTTGCGGCGCAGGAGGATCGGGCGGGTCGACCGACCGCACCAGGAACCAGGCCGCCGAGTCCGCGAAGACCGCGAGGTCCTGCCTGCCGGTCGTCAGGAACACCCGCGAGCCCGGGAGCGCGCGAGCGGCCGCGACCAACGACGGCACCCGCGTCCACCGGTCCCCCGCGACCTCCGACCAGCCCGGCCGCCGCAGGACGACGAGCGGAACGCCCGTGAGCGCGCAGGCCTCGGCCGCGTGTGCGGTCATCCGCGCCGCGAAGGGGTGGGTCGCGTCGACGACCTGGGTGATCCGCTCCGCCCGCAGGTAGCCGACCAGCCCGTCGACCCCACCGAAACCGCCCACCCGCACCTCGCCCGGCGGGAGCACGGGCGCGCGCACACGTCCGGCGAGGGAGGACACGGCAGCGGGCAGCAGCCCGGCCAACCGGCGGGCCTCGGAGGTCCCGCCGAGGATCAGCACCCGGTGCGGGGCCACACCCCCCGACGTCCCACTCGCGGGCTCGGGTGTCCGACTCGCGCCGCGGCGCGGCGGGGTCAGGGCTCCGTCCGGCACCTGGTGTCCGAGTAGAGGTGGCTGTCCGGGAACTGCTCGGCAGCGAGGGCCTGACCCACGATCACCACCGCCGTGCGCTGGATGCCGGCCTCGTGCACGGCGTGCGCGATGTCGTCCAGCCGCCCGCGCAGCACGATCTCGTGGTCCCGCGACGCGTACGCGACGACGGCGGCCGGGCAGTCCGACCCGTGGATCGGGACCAGCTCCTTGACCACCTCGTCGATCCGGTGCACGGCGAGGTGCAGCACCAGCGTGCCGCCCGCCCGCCCCAGGTCCTGCAGCGACTCCCCCGGCGGCATCGGGGTCGCGCGCGCCG
>NZ_JACBXB010000523.1 GCF_013870575.1 Pseudonocardia pini | reverse complement strand
GACCTTGCCGTCCTGGTCCGCCACCGCGAGGGCGTTGCGGTTGTACACGCAGATCCTCGCCGCCGCGGCGCGCGAGCTGATCACCGGGGAGGTCGCGGTCCTGCCCAGCTGGGAGACGCTGCCGCACGAGCGGCTCTCCCCGCGGCCGGACACCGTGGGTCGCCGCCTGACCCTGTTCCGGGCGCTGAGCGGCGAGAACCCGCCGCGGATCGTGGCCGCCGCGGCGCGGAGCCTGATCCAGCCGATCGCGCCGGGGCTGGGCAGCCTCGACCCGATCACCCTGCGCGTGGGCACCGAGCACGACTTCGAGCAGCTGCTGGAGCGGCTCGTCGAGCTCGCCTACACCCGCGTGGAGATGGTCACCGGGCGCGGCGAGTTCGCCGTCCGCGGCGGCATCCTCGACCTCTTCGTCCCGACGGCCGACCATCCCGTCCGCATCGAGTTCTGGGGGGACGAGGTCTCCGAGCTGCGGGCCTTCTCCGTGGCCGACCAGCGGTCGATGGACGAGCCGGTGGTCACCGAGGTCACCGCACCCGCGTGCCGGGAGCTGCTGCTCACCGCGCCGGTGCGGGAGCGCGCGGCCCGGCTCGCCCGCGAGCACGAGAACAACCCGCAGCTGCGCGAGCTGCTGGAACACCTCGCCGAGGGCATCCCGGCGGAGGGCATGGAGTCGCTGATCCCCGCCCTCGTCGGCGGCGAGCTGCAGCTGCTCACCGACCTGCTCCCGGCGGGCTCCCGCGTGCTGCTCGCCGATCCCGAGCGGATCCGCACCCGCAGCCGGGACCTCGTCCGGACCGGGCAGGAGTTCCTGGAGGCCTCCTGGCTGGCGGCGGGCACCGGCGGGGCCGCGCCGATCGACGTCGGCGCCTCGGCCTACCAGGACCTCGCGGAGGTCCTGCGGCACGCCACCGCCACCGGCCGGGCCGTGGTCTCGCTGAGCCCGCTGCTCTCCGGTGCCGACGACGCCGTGGTCGCAGGCATGCACGAGATCGAGTCGTACCGCGGGGACATCGAGCGGGCGCTGGTGGACCTGCGCGCGCACACCGCGGCGGGCGGCTCGGCGGTCCTCGTGGTGGCCGGGCAGGGCACCGCGCAGCGTTCGCTGGAGCAGCTCGGCGAGGCCGAGGTGCCTGCGACCCTGCTCGAGGAGATCACCGACGCCCCCGAGAAGGGCCTGGTCACGGTCACCTGCGGGCGGATCGCGGACGGGTTCACGGCCCCGGAGGTCGGGCTCGTCCTGCTCTCCGAGGCGGACCTGACCGGCACCCGTGCGGGGCTGGACACGACCTCGCGGAAGATGCCCGCCCGTCGTCGCAACGCGGTCGACCTCGCCGCGCTGCAGCCCGGGGACTTCGTGGTGCACGCCCAGCACGGCATCGGGCGGTTCATCGAGATGAAGGAGCGCACGGTCCAGGGCGCCACCCGCGAGTACCTGGTGCTGGAGTACGCCTCCTCGAAGCGGGGGCAGCCTGCGGACCGGTTGTTCGTCCCGACGGACGCCCTCGACGAGATCTCGCGGTACGTCGGCGGCGAGCAGCCCACGCTGAACAAGCTCGGCGGTTCGGACTGGTCGAAGACGAAGAGCAAGGCGCGCAAGGCGGTCCGGGACATCGCGGCGGGGCTGGTGCAGCTCTACGCCGCGCGCCAGTCGTCGCCCGGGTACGCCTTCGCCGCGGACACCCCGTGGCAGCGCGAGCTCGAGGACGCCTTCCCCTACACCGAGACCCCCGACCAGCTCTCCGCGATCGACGAGGTCAAGCGGGACATGGAGCGCCCGGTCCCGATGGACCGGGTGATCACCGGGGACGTCGGGTTCGGCAAGACCGAGATCGCCGTGCGGGCCGCGTTCAAGGCGGTGCAGGACGGCAAGCAGGTCGCCGTCCTCGTCCCGACGACGCTGCTCGCCACCCAGCACCTGTCGACCTTCGCCGACCGCATGCGCGCGTTCCCGGTCACGGTGAAGGGCCTGTCCCGCTTCACGGACAACGCCGAGGCGAAGGAGACGATCGAGGGGCTGGCGAACGGCACCGTCGACATCGTCGTGGGCACCCACCGGCTGCTGCAGACCGGTGTCCGGTGGAAGGACCTCGGGCTGGTGATCGTCGACGAGGAGCAGCGCTTCGGCGTGGAGCACAAGGAGCACATCACGGCGCTGCGCGCGCACGTGGACGTGCTCACCCTCTCCGCCACGCCGATCCCGCGGACGCTGGAGATGAGCCTCGCGGGCATCCGCGAGATGTCCACGATCACCACCCCGCCCGAGGACCGGCACCCCACGCTGACCTACGTCGGCGCCTACGACGACAAGCAGGTCGCCGCCGCCATCCGCCGCGAGCTGCTGCGCGACGGCCAGGTCTTCTTCGTGCACAACCGGGTCACCTCGATCGACCGCGCGGCCAAGCACATCCAGGACCTCGTCCCGGAGGCGCGGATCGGCGTCGCACACGGGCAGATGAACGAGGACCTGCTCGAGCAGACCGTGAACGCCTTCTGGCACCGGGAGTTCGACGTCCTCGTCTGTACGACGATCGTCGAGAACGGGCTGGACATCTCCAACGCCAACACGCTGATCGTCGAGCGGTCGGACACCCTCGGGCTCTCGCAGCTCCACCAGCTCCGCGGGCGCGTCGGCCGTGGGCGCGAGCGCGGGTACGCGTACTTCCTGTTCCCGCCGGAGCACCCGCTCACCGAGACCGCGCACGACCGGCTGGCCACGATCGCGCAGCACTCCGAGCTGGGGTCCGGCGCGGCCGTCGCGATGAAGGACCTGGAGATCCGCGGCGCGGGCAACATCCTGGGCGCGGAGCAGAGCGGGCACATCGCGGGTGTCGGGTTCGACCTGTACATCCGGCTGGTGGGGGAGGCGGTGGCCACCTTCCGCAAGCACGCCGGGGCGGAGCCGGGCGACGAGGTCGAGCCGCTGGCCGAGGTCCGGGTGGACCTGCCGATCGACGCCCACGTCCCCCACGACTACGTCGACGGCGAGCGGCTGCGTCTGGAGGCCTACCGCAAGATCGCCGAGGCGGGGGACCCCGAGGCGCTCGAGGCCGTGGTCGAGGAGCTGAAGGACCGCTACGGCGAGCCGCCGCAGCCGGTGCGGAACCTGCTCGCGGTGGCCCGGTTCCGGCAGCTCTGCCGGTCGCTGGGGCTCGCGGAGGTCGCGGTGGCGGGCACGATGATCCGGGTCGGCCCGGTCGACCTGCCGGACTCGAAGCAGATGCGGTTCAAGCGGATGCACCCCAAGGGCCAGTACAAGCCCGCCGCGCGGCTCGTCACGGTCCCGAAGCCCGCTGTCGGGAACCGGATCGGCGGCGCCCCGCTGCGCGACCTGGAGCTGCTGGACTGGCTCACGGCGCTGGTGAAGGAGCTGGCCACCCCGGTCCCCGTCGCCTGAGTGTGCGGCGCGACCCGCCGCACATACCGGGTTCCGGCACGGTGTGACGGGACCGTCGTGGCTCCACGATTCGGCGGCTGGACAGTCGTCCAGCTTCTGAGCTGCGGGTAGTAACGAGGGCGTCGCCGGCTGCGACCTGTGGTCCGACATGTCGACAGGGGCTCTGCTGGACCGGTTCGGTCTGCGCTATGCGGCGGGGGCGCGCGCGGTCGTCGGCGTGCTCATGGCCGTGGCGGCCCCGTTCGCCGCCCCACCTGCGGGCATGGCCGTCTGTGCGGCCGTCGCGGTGGCCCTGGCCGGGTGGAGCCTGGGCTACCTCCGGCTGATGCGCACCCGGCCCGCGACCTGGGTGTGGGTCGTGGACATGGCGTTCATGTGCGGGCTGTGCCTGGCCCAGTCCCTGCTGGTCGACCCCGTCCTGCTGGCCCGGTCGCTCGGCTGGGTCTCACCGATCGCGTCGCTCGCGGTGGTGGCCCTGCAGTGGCACGTCCGGCTGCTGCCCGGTGCGATCGCGACGGTGCTGGTCTGCACGGCCTTCGTCGTCGGCGCCGCCGCCGCGCCGGAGATCACGGTCGCGCAGGCCCTGG
>NZ_JACBXB010000522.1 GCF_013870575.1 Pseudonocardia pini | reverse complement strand
GCCGCGGGGACCGCGAGTACCAGCTCGCGGCGATGCTCGACCGGGAGCGGGGGCGCGGGGGCGAGCCGCCCGCCGTCGAGCAGGCCACGGACGTGCTGCTCGGCCCGATCTACTTCCGGGCCGTGTTCACCGAACGCCCCGGCACCCCGGAGTGGGCCCGCGGGCTCGTCAGGGTCCTGCTACCGGGGTGACCCGCTCCGCCAGCCGCGCGGAGTAGATCGAGTAGCCGTCGACCCACCGGGCGACCGCCGTGGCCAGCAGGGTCGCGACCATCATCGGGACCATCAGGCCGAAGCCGGTCTGGGTCAGCTCCAGCACGATCGCCAGCCCGGCCAGCGGGGCCTGCATGCCCGCCCCGATCATCGCGGCGGCGCCGATCATCGCGTACGCGCCGACCGGCGACCCGGGCCAGAGCATCGACCACACGCCGCCGAGCGAGGCCCCGAACGCCGCACCCGTGGCCAGCACCGGGGTGAACAGCCCACCCGAGGCACCGCTACCCAGGCACAGGCACGTGACCAGCGGCTTCAGCAGGAACAGCACGGCCAGCAGCCACAGCGGCCCCACCCCGCCGAAGGCCTGCGCGGCCAGGTCCTTGCCGTTGCCGTAGAGCTGGGGGAACGCGAGGCCGAGGGCGGCGAGCACCGCGAAGGCGCCCAGCGGCGCCACCAGCTGCCACCGGCCGCGGGGCGTGCGGTGCGTCACCCAGGCGATCAGCCGCACCAACGCCACGGCCAGGAACCCGATCACGATGCCCGCGGGCACCGACCACACCAGCGCGGCGAGGCTGAACGGGTAGGCGGGCAGTCCGGGGTAGACCGGCCCGTTCGGCAGCGCGACCCAGGCGGTGAACGTCGCGACCGAGGAGCACGCCAGCGCGGGCAGCATCACCGGCAGCCGCACCGCGCCGACCAGCACCTCCGCGGTGAACAGCGCGCCGCCGAGGGGCACGTTGTACACGCAGGCCAGCCCCGCGCCCGCGCCGCAGGCGACGAGGAGCCGCCGCTGCGCCGTCGAGAGTCCCGACCACTCCGCGAGCAGGCTGCCGCAGACCCCGCCCATCAGCTTGGGCGCCGCCTCCCGCCCCAGCGACGCCCCCAGCCCGACGACGATCTCCGACAGCACCGACGTGCCCAGGCTCCGCCGGAAGCCGAGCCTGCCGTCCCCGGTCCAGACGCTGTCGTCGACGTCGGAGCGGCCGGGCACGTACCGGCGCAGCAGGTACCAGCCCAGCCCGGCGATCACCCCCGCCGCCAGCAGCGGGACCACCCGGCCCACCCACGAGGCCGCCCCGACGGCGGCCTCGAAGTTCCCCTCCCCCGCGCCGGGGCCGTAGGCGAGGTCGGCGACGGCGAACAGCAGCAGCATGAGCAGGACCCCGAACAGGCCCGAGCCGACCCCGGTGAGCACGACCATCACCCAGAACCGGGCGGTGAGCGGGACGTCCCCGTCCCCCGTCACGTTGGGCTGGTCCATGGCCGCCCGACCGGACTCGATCCGCCTGCGCAGCACGGGCTGCGGGGACCGGAGCCGCTCACTGGGCCTGCGCGCGCTCACGAGCGGACATCCTAGGATCATGCGATGGCACTCCCCGCCGGCGTGCGCCGCGGCTACGCGCTCGGCAGCGTCGCGACCGGGACCTTCGGGACCGTGCCGGGGCTGCTGCTGCTGCCCTACCTGACCGACTCCCTCGGCGTCGCCGCCGGGCTGGCCGGGCTGTTGGTGGTGCTGCCCAAGGCCTGGGACGTGGTGCTCAACCCGGTCGCGGGCCGGATCAGCGACCGGGCGGGCGTCCGGCGGCCCTTCCTGCTGTGGGCCGGGATCGCGCTCGCGGTGTGCTTCGCGCTGATGTTCGCCGGGCCCGCCGACCCGGTCTGGGTCGTCGTGCTGTTCCTCGCCTGCGCCACCGCCTACGCCTTCTTCCAGGTCCCGTACGTGGCGATGCCCGCGGAGATGACCGCCGACCCGACCGAGCGCACGAGCGTGATGACCTGGCGCGTGGCGGTGCTGGCCGTGGCCATCCTGGTGTCGGGGGCCACCGCCCCACTCGTGGCCGACGCCGCGGGGCACGCCGCGATGGGCGTCTACGTGGGGGTCCTGCTGCTGGTGGGCAGCCTCGGGGCCTGGTTCGGCACCCGGTCGGCGCCGCGGGTCGGCGCGACCGTGGCCTCGGGGACGCTGGGCGAGCAGCTGCGGACCGTCGCCGCCGTCCCGGACTTCCGACGCCTGCTGGTCACCTGGGTGGTCCAGGCACTCGGCATCGGCACCCTGCTGGCGGGCGCGGCCTACACCGCGCGGTACCTGCTCGGCGACCCGGCGACCTCGTCCCTGCTGTTCGCCGCGTTCGTGGGCCCCGCCCTGCTCGTCACGCCGCTGTGCGCCCGCTACGCCGCCCGCCGCGGGAAGCGCTCCGGCTACGTGGTGTCCTCGCTGCTGTTGGCCGCCGGGGCGCTGGGCACGCTGGCGGCGTACTCCGGATCGGTGGTCGCGACCTGTGCGGCCGCCGCGGTGGCGGGCGTCGGGTATGCGGGCGCGCAGGTGTTCCCCCTGGCCATGCTGCCCGACGTCGCGGCCGAGGACGCCCGCGGCTCGGGCGCCAGCCGGGCAGGGATGTTCGCCGGGGTCTGGACGGCGGGCGAGACGCTCGGCCTCGCCCTGGGCCCCGGGATCTACGCGCTGGTCCTGCAGCTCGGCGGCTACCGCGGCGGCGGCACCGCCGACCAGCCGGACTCCGCACTGCTCGCCGTCGCGATCGGGTTCGCGGTGGTGCCCGCGGTGCTGGTCCTGGCAGGCCTGCTCGGCCTGCGCGGCTACACACTGGACGAGAGGGACCCGGCATGACCGACCTGTTCGCCGAGCTCGAGGAGCTGCGGGCACGGGACCTGCCCACACACGGCGGTCGCACGCTGGCCTACGTCTACGACTCCGGGCTGCCGGAGGCGGACGAGATCGGCCGCCGCGCGCTGGGGATGTTCGCCTCGACGAACGGGCTCGACCCGACCGCCTTCCCGAGCCTCGCGGCGATGGAGCGGGACCTGATCGCGGTGGCGAAGCCGCTGGTCGGGGCTCCGTCCGAGGCCGTGGGGACGGTGACCTCCGGCGGCACGGAGTCGATCCTGCTGGCCGTCCAGACCGCGCGCGACGCCCGCCCGGAGGTCACCGAGCCGGTCATGGTCGTGCCGACCACCGTCCACGGCGCGTTCCACAAGGCGGCGCACTACTTCCGCGTCGGGCTCGTGCCGGTCGACGTCGATCCGGTGACCAAGCGGGCCGTGCCGGAGGCCGTGACCGCCGCGCTGGACGCGCACGCCGGGCGGGCGGTGCTGGTGGCCGTGTCCACGCCGTCCTACGCGCACGGCGTGGTCGACCCGGTCGCGCCGATCGCCGCGGCGGCCGCGGAGCGCGGGGTGCGCTGCCACGTCGACGCGTGCATCGGCGGCTGGGTGCTCCCCTTCCTCGACGATCCCGTGGCCTGGCCGCCCGGCGTGACCAGCCTGTCCGTGGACCTGCACAAGTACGCGTACACGCCGAAGGGCGTGTCGCTGCTGCTGCACCGCGATCCGGCCCTGCGCAGGCCGCAGTTCTTCGCCGCCGCCGAGTGGCCCGGCTACACCATGCTCAACTCCACGATGCAGTCCACGAAGTCCGGCGGGCCGCTGGCCGCGGCCTGGGCGGTGGTGCGGCACATCGGCGTCGACGGGTACCGGGAGCTCGCCGCGACCGCGCGCCGGGCCACCCTGCGGCTCGCCGAGGGCATCGCCGCCCACCCGCACCTGCGACTCGCCGCACCGCCGGACAGCACCCTGCTCGCGGTGGAGACGGACGCGGTGCTCGACGTGTTCACCCTGTCCGACGAGATGCTCGCCCGCGGCTGGTTCGTGCAGCCGCAGATGGCCTTCCGCGGCCTGCCCGCCACCCTGCACCTCACCCTGTGCGCGGCCACGGCGGCAGGCGTCGAGGACTTCCTGGCCGCTCTCGACGAGGCGGTCGCCGC
>NZ_JACBXB010000521.1 GCF_013870575.1 Pseudonocardia pini | reverse complement strand
CGCGGCGTTCTGCACCGGGCCGCCGTCGACCAGCAGGCCTGCGGGATCGGCGCCCGCGGGGGCCTCCGACGGCGTCGTCAGTCCCTGGGTGGCCAGCCAGTCCCGCAGGTCCGTGGTGTCGGTGATGAAGTTGAAGGCCTGCTCGCCCTCGAGCACGAAGGAGTTGACGCCCACGACCACGCCCGAGGCGTCGAAGGTCGGGCCGCCGGACATGCCGGGCGCGAGGTCGGCGTTGATCTCCGTCTGGGCCACGCCGCCCCGGCTGACCTGGTGGCTCGACACCGTGCCGGACTTGAAGCTCGCCCGGGCCAGGTCCGGGTCGACCACCTGGGAGACCGCCCCCGGGAACCCGACGGCCGTGACCGTGGCGCCCGACTCGGGGTCGGTGTCGCCGATCGGCAGGGCGGGGGTGCCGCGGCGCTCGACCTTCAGCAGCGCGAGGTCACCGGAGTCGACGCCGTCGAAGTCCAGCAACCGCGCGGGCTGCGGGACCTCCAGCGCGGCACCGTCGACGTCTCGCGGCTGGCCGACCTCGATCCGGCGCTGGACCTCGGAGCCGGGGGTGGGGCCCTGGACGTCCCAGGTCGCGAGGGCCTCCGGGAGCAGGTCCGCGGCCTCGGACGGGGTCAGCGACCCCGCGGTCACCTGGTCGTCCACGTACTGGGTGATCAGGGCGTCCCGGGCCTCCTCGGGATCCACGCAGTGGCCCGCGGTGGCGATGTGCCCCGAGCCCGTCACGAAGAAGCCCGAGCAGGACTGGCTCAGGATCGTGGGGCTCGACGACCAGCGGAAGCCGCCGAGCAGGGTGGGCCTGCCGATCAGGCCCGCGAAGTCGACGTCGACCTGCACCAGGCTCTTCTCGGCCGCGTCGTTCACGGCGGTGCCCTGCTCGTCGGCGTTCGCCACCGGCGCGACCAGGGCGGTCGCGGCGGCGGTGGCGACCAGTGCGCCGGAGACGGTCAGCAGTCGGGACCTGGTGGACATCGGATCCTCCTCCATCGGGGTGGTGCTCTCGATGGGGAAATCCTGTCGCCGCGACGCCTCCCGGCCCATCCACGTGCCGGTGGTGATCACCTGACCCCCGGGGTCAGGCTTTCCTGTCCCTCAGGGCAGGGTGAGGATCTCCGAGCCGGAGTCGGTGACCAGGATCGTGTGCTCGAACTGCGCGGTCCGCTTGCGGTCCTTGGTCACCACGGTCCACCCGTCGGACCACATGTCGTAGTCGACCGTGCCCAGGGTGATCATCGGCTCGATCGTGAACGTCATGCCCGGCTCGAGCACGACGTGCACGTCCGGCTGGTCGTAGTGCAGCACCACGAGTCCACTGTGGAAAGCCCTGCCGATGCCGTGGCCGGTGAAGTCCCGGACCACGCCGTAGCCGAACCGCTTGGCGTAGGACTCGATGACCCGTCCGACGACGTTGAGCTCGCGCCCCGGCCGGACGGCTTTGATCGCGCGCATCGTGGCCTCGCGCGTGCGCTCGACGAGCAGCCGGTCCTCCTCGGACACCTCGCCCGCGAGGAACGTGGCGTTGGTGTCCCCGTGCACGCCCCCGATGAACGCGGTGACGTCGATGTTCACGATGTCGCCCGCGGAGATCACGGTGGTGTCCGGGATGCCGTGGCAGATGACCTCGTTGAGGCTGGTGCAGCAGGACTTCGGGAAGCCCCGGTAGCCCAGCGTCGACGGGTAGGCGCCGTGGTCGACGAGGAACTCGTGGACCACCCGGTCCACCTCGTCGGTGGTCACGCCGGGCCGCACGGCCTCGCCGCCCGCCTGCAGCGCCTGCGCCGCGATCCGGCTCGCCACCCGCATGGCCTCGATGACCTCGGGGGTCTGGACGTCCCCGTCCCGGGCGGGGCTCGGCGCCTTCTTCCCCACGTACTCCGGGCGCGGGATGTGCGCCGGGACGTCGCGGACGGGGGTGGGCGTACCGGGGGCGAGAACTGCGGTCACGCCCCTCAGCGTACGGAAGTCCGCCGGTGGGCGAGGTGGGCGGTGAGGGCCGACACGCCGCGCCAGCCGAGCAGGAACACCGCCAGGCTGACCGTGGCGACGATCGCGAAGCTCAGCGGCAGCCGCCCGGTGAAGGCCGCGCGGAGCAGCAGCCCCAGCCCCGCGGTACCGACGACGACCACCGCGCCCGCCTTGATCCCGGAGGGCTGGGCCCGCACCCACGGGGTGGCCCAGGCCGCGACCAGCCCCACGAGGAACGGCGCGGCGGTGCCGACGAGGCCGAGCACGCTGCCCGCCTCCTCGTGGCTCGCACGGCCGATCGCCGCGAACACCAGGACGGCGACCGCGTCGGCGGCCAGGGCGAGGGTGGCGATCCGGGGTCGGCGCACGGGGTCGAGGGTACGCCCGGGGACAAGCGCCTCAGGCCGCGGGGAAGCCGGCGAGGAACCGCTGCGCGATCCCGACCGCCGGACCGGACGAGCCGCCGTCGACCACGAGCACGGCGAACGCCACGTCCCCGCGGTACCCGACGAACCAGCCGTGCGCCCGGTTCACCCCGCCCTGGCTGAACTCGGCGGTGCCGGTCTTGCCGAGGACCTCCCCGGAACCGCGCAGCGCCGTGGCCGTGCCCTCGGTGACGACCTGGCGCATCATCGGCCGGAGCTGGTCGAGGGCCGCCGGTTCCGGGGCGGTCGCCGCGGTGGTCGTCGCGGTCTGCTGCCCGCGGATCAGCTGGGGCACCACGGGTGCGCCGTGGGCCACGGTCGCGGCGACGAGGGCCATCCCGAACGGCGTGGCGACGACGTCGCCCTGACCGAAGCCGTCCTCCGCGCGCTGGACGAGGTCCTCGGCGGGCGGCACGGAGCCGGTGACCGTGGTGAGTCCGGGGATCGCGTAGTCCGCGCCGAAGCCGAGCTGCAGACCGGCGGCGGTCAGGGCGTCGGGCGCGAGCCGGGAGGCCAGCGTGGCGAACGTGGTGTTGCAGGACCTGGCGAAGGCCTGCCCCAGCGGGACGGTGCCGAGCTCGAACCGGTTCTCGTTGGGCACCAGCCTGCCGCCGATGACCGTCGTGGCCGGGCACGGCTGCGGGGTCGTGGCCCCGACGCCCAGGTCCTGCAGCGCCGCGTTCGCCGTGACGATCTTGAAGGTCGAGCCGGGCGGGTAGCGGCCGGTGAAGGCGATGGCGCCCGCGGTGTCGGCGGCCTCGTTCTGCGCGGCGGCCAGGATGTCCCCCGTCGACGGCTGGACGGCCACGACCGCGACCTGGTTCGGCAGCGCGTTCACCGCGTCCTCCGCGGCGGCCTGCAGCGTGCGGTCGAGGCTGACCTGCGCGGTGGTGCCGGGCGTGACCGGCTGCTCGGCCAGTGTCTTCTGCGGGTTGCCGAGGGCGTCGACGGCGTCGACCTCCCAGCCGTCCTTGCCGTTGACCTGGGCCGCGAGGTGCGTCCGCACGGCGGGCAGCACCTGGCCGGCGAACCCGGCGTCGGGCGCGAGCAGCCGGGTCGCGCTGGTGAACCGGACGCCGGGAAGGTCGTAGACCGCGGAGCGGATGGTGTTGTAGTCCGTCTCCCGCAGGACGGCGACCGTGTAGGCCTGGCCCGCGGGCGTGGCGTTCGCGCCGTCGGTGATCGTCTGCGCGGTGATCTCCGGGTCGATCGGGCCGAGCGAGCGGGCGAGCGCCCCGGCGACGGCGGCCAGGTCCCCCGCCGCGGCCTTGTCCAGCAGGATCGTGACGACGGGGGTGGCCGCGAGCAGCGGCGACCCCGCGCGGTCGGTGACCGGGGCCGGGTCCGGGGTGGTGGTGCGCAGGGCCAGGGACTGTCCGGTCTGCAGATCGGGATGGACCGCGCTCGCGGCCCAGTGGATCGTCCAGCCGGTGTCGGCGGCGTCGTCGGGGCGCAGGTCCAGCGGCAGCAGGTAGGTCCAGCGCCGGTCCTGCCCGAGGTCCCAGGTGACGTTGACCGAGGCGGCGGACCGCTCCCCCGCCGTGCGGACCTGCGCGACCTCGCCGGTGACCGCGGTGGGCTTGAGCGCGGTGCGGAC
>NZ_JACBXB010000520.1 GCF_013870575.1 Pseudonocardia pini | reverse complement strand
CGTCGCCATAGCGACCATCGCCACTCACAGGTCGGTGGGGTCCGGTTCCGCGAGGACCCGCTTGGCCACGGCGAAGGCGCTGTTCGCGGCGGGGACGCCACAGTAGATCGCGCTCTGCAGCAGCACCTCCACGATCTCCTCGCGCGACAGCCCGTTGCGCAGGGCGGCGCGCAGGTGCAGCTCCAGCTCGCCGAGGTGCCCGTGCGCCACGAGCGCGGTGAGGGTGATCGCGCTGCGCATCCGCCGGTCCAGGCCCGGCCGGGTCCAGATGCCGCCCCAGGCGTACCGGGTGATCAGCTCCTGGAACTCGCCGGTGACGGCGTCGGCCCGGTCGAGGGAGGCGTCGACGTGCGTGGCGCCCAGCACCTCGCGGCGGACGGCGAGGCCCGCGGGATCGAGGTCCAGCTCGCGTTTCTCGGTGCTCACGGCCGCACCGTAGTCGGCGGGTCCGCGGTCCGTCGTGCCGCCTTCCGACCGCCGGAAGGCGCCGGGACGGTACCGTCGGGCCAGTGAGGTGGTGGCGTCCGGTGCTCGCCGGGCTCGGGATCGTGGCCCTGGTCGCGGTCGTGCTCGTGGCGGCCCGGGTGTACGGCATCCCCGGGGTGTCCGACCTGCGCCGCATCACGGCCGAGGCGGGCGTCTGGGCGCCGCTGCTGTTCCTGGGTCTCCAGGCCGTGCTCTGTGTCGGCCCCGTGCCCCGCACGGTGTTCACCGTGGCCGCGGGGGCGTTGTTCGGCACCGTCGTGGGCCTGCTGGTCACCCTCGCCGCCACGACCCTCGCCGGGGTGATCGCCTACTTCCTCGTCCGCGCGACGGGTGGGCGGCTCGTGGAGCGCTACGTCCGCGGCTCGGCCGTGCACTGGGCCCGGCGCAGGCTCGACCACCACGGCACCCTCGCCGTGACCTCGATGCGGCTGGTCCCGTTCGTGCCGTTCGCCGCGCTGAACTACGTCTGCGGGCTGTCCTCGGTGCGCTTCGTGCCCTACCTGGTCGGCACCGTGGTGGGCATCGTCCCGGGCACGGTCGCGATCGTGGTGCTCGGCGACGCGGTGACCGGCCGCCCCTCGCCGACCCTGATCGCCATCTCCGTGGCCTGCGGGCTGATCGGCCTGGCCGGCATCGTGGTGGCCGCCCGCAGGCCGCTCCCCGAGGAGGAGCCCGCGGCCACGGGCCGCTAGTGCCGGCGGCGGGATTCGAACCCGCACTGTCACGGACCTAAACCGTGTGCCTCGGCCGATTGGGCTACGCCGGCTCCGCCGTCGCGACCCCGTCCGGGCAGGCCTCGGTGATCGCGTGGCAGTTCGGACAGAGGATACGGGGTGCCGCCGTCGCCGCGGTCGAGCACGCCTCGACGCCGGCAGACCCGACGATCAGATCTCGAGGTCCTTGCGGAGCTTGGCGACGTGGCCCGTGGCGCGGACGTTGTACATCGCGGCCTCGATCCGACCCTCCTCGTCGACGAGGAAGGTGGAACGGATCACGCCGGTGACCGTCTTGCCGTACATCGTCTTCTCGCCGAAGGCGCCCCACTCCTGCAGGGCCTTCTTGTCCGGGTCGGAGAGCAGCGGGAAGGTCAGGCCCTCCTTCTCGCGGAACTTCGCGAGCTTGGCGGGCTTGTCCGGGGAGACGCCGAGGACGTCGATCCCGGAGCCGTTGAGCTCGCCGAGGTTGTCCCGGAAGTCGCAGGCCTGCTTGGTGCAGCCGGGGGTCGACGCCGCGGGGTAGAAGTAGACGATGACCTTCCGACCGCGGTAGTCGGCGAGCGAGACCGGCTTGTCGTCCGCGTCGGGCAGGGTGAGGTCCGGGGCCTGGTCGCCCACGGCGAGGCGTGTCGTCATGCCCCGATCCTGTCAGCCCGCCCTGCCGGGCGCGCTCGGCGGTCGGGGCTCGTCTACGGTGTGCCCCAGTCCGTTCGGCGAACGCATGAGGAGTGAGTCGTGGCCCGCGACCCGGAGAACATTGAGAACGAGATCGAGAAGACCCGGGACGCGCTCGCGGCCAGCCTGGACGCGCTGACCGACCGCGCGAACCCGAAGCGGTTCGTGGACACCGGCAAGCAGCAGGTCCAGGCCAAGCTCGCGGACCCCAAGATCCGCTACGCGCTGATCGGCGTCGGCGCCGTCCTCGCCCTGGCCGTGCTGAAGAAGCTCTTCTCCTGAGTCACTTCTTGACGAAGGAGGCCGCGAGGTCCCTGGCGGCCTCGCGGTCCGCCTTCTGCTGCAGCAGCGCGCGGTAGCGCACCACGTACCGCGCCGCGCCGAAACCCGCCACGGCCACGAGCGCGTTCCCGGCGAAGTAGCCCACGACCGTGCCCTTGATCGGGCCGCCGTCGAGCCCCTCGCCCTGCAGCTGTTCCACCGAGTCGGCGAGGTCGGGTCGCCCGATCAGCTGGATCTTCAGTCCGAACTGGTCCGACCAGAAGTACGGGACGGTGGGCGGCGGCGGCTCGGTCCCGGTGATCGCCCGCGACACGACGGTGGCCTGGTCCGCGGTGGACGTCCAGTGCTCGTGCCGGTGGTGGCCGCCGGTCTCCGGGTCCGCCCAGGCGGCCATGTCGCCGAGCGCCCACACGCCGTCGAGCCCCAGGACCCGGCCGGTCGCGTCGCACAGCACGCCGTCTCGCAGGTCGAGGCCGGTGTCGGCCAGCCACTCCAGGTCCGGCCTGCCCCCGATGCCGACGACGGCGACGTCCGCCTCCAGCCGCGTCCCGTCCGCGAGCTCGACGGTCACCCCGGACGCGGTGGGCACGAACTCCCTCAACGCCACCCCGAGCCGCAGGTCCACGCCGCCCTCGGCGATCAGCCGGCCCGCCATCGCGCCGACCCGCTCGCCGAGCCCGCGGACCAGCGGCACCGGCGCGGCCTCGAGGACGGTCACCCGGACCCCCTTGGCCACGGCCGTGCTGGCCACCTCGGCGCCGATGAAGCCCGCCCCCACGACCAGCAGCGACGCGGCCTTGTCCAGGTCGGTGCGCAGGGCGAGGGCGTCGTCCAGGGTGCGGAGGGTGTGGACGACCTCGGGCTGGCCGGGCAGGGTGCGCGCCACGACCCCGGTGGCCAGCACGATCGCGTCCGCGGAGAGGACCGACCCGTCGGCGAGCTCCACCTCACCCGGTCGCAGCGCCACCGCGGGCAGCCCGAGGTACAGCCGCACGCCGAGGTCCTCCAGCCCCGAGTCGTCCTTGAGCGCGAGCCGCTCGGCCTCCCAGTCGCCCGCGAGGAGCTGTTTCGACAGTGGCGGACGGTCGTACGGCGTGTGCTCCTCGGCGCCGACGAGACTGATCCGACCCTCGTAGCCGGCGTGGCGCAGCTGCTCGACGGTACGGATCCCGCCGAGTCCCGCCCCCACGACCAGCACGTGCTCCGGGCCACCGCTCAACGTCCACGCTCCCTCGCTCGTCCGGTTGGGGCCATCCTGACCGACGCGGACCGGAGCTGTCGCGGGGCCCCCGGAAGAAACCGGTTCGGACGTTCGTCACAGACCGGGGAGTGCGCTCCAAAGCCGGTCGGCGGCCGCACGGGCGGCCTCGGGCACCGCGGGGGCCTCGCCGGTCCGCGCGAGCAGGGCCGAGGCGAGGTCCCGGACCTTCACGTTCTCGCGCTGGCTGACCCGGACCAACAGCGCGAAGGCCTCCTCGGCGTCCACCCCCGCGCGGGCCATCACCATGCCCTTGACCTGCTCGATCAGCTGCCTGCGGCGCATCATGCCCATCATCTCGTCCGCCTTGAGCAGCTCGTCGGAGCAGTACTCGACGACGCCGAGGCCGGTCGCGAGCAGCGGCTCGTGCCGGTCCAGGACGGCGAGCGCCTCGGGACCCACCCCACCCCGCGCGGTATCGACGTAGGCGGTGAGCACCACCGGCCCGCGTTCGTCCCACGCACTGGGCACCGCGATCACGCCGAGTCCCGCCGAGCCCTCGGGGCGGGGGAGACCGGGCCAGCGGGGATCCGCCGCGAGATCGGTGCAGACCACCGCGGAGTCCCCGGTGGTGGCCTCGACCAGCGG
>NZ_JACBXB010000051.1 GCF_013870575.1 Pseudonocardia pini | reverse complement strand
GTCTCGGAACCGCTCGTGCTCGTAGCCGCTCCGGGTGACACCCCGCCTGCGCGGCACGACGCCCGTGGCGAGCAGGGTCCTCCGCATCCGCGCCCGCTGCTCCTGGGCCGACTCGCGGAGGGGCTCGCCGTCGACCTCCGGGACCGGCCGCTCACCGGTCAGCAGGAAGTACGCGACGGCGCCGACCGAGTACAGGTCGGACTCCGTGGAACGGCCCGCCCGCGGCCGCGAGCGCACCTCGGGCGCCGCCCAGCCCGCCGAGTGCAGCGGTCGGCGCGTCTCGCCGTCGCCCGCCCGCGCGACGGCACCGGTGTCGACCAGCACGAGCCGACCCGCGCGGTCGACCAGGAGGTTGCCCGGTTTGATGTCCGCGTGCACCAGCGGCGGCGTGCCGTGGTGCAGGGTGTCGACGGCCGTGGCGAGCTGGGCGATCCAGGACAGCCGGGCGGCCACCGACACGTCCTCCTCCTCGAGGAGGGCGGCGGGCGACGAACCGTCGATCCACTCCATGACCACGACGGGCACGTCCTCGTACACGACTCGGCCCCCGCGGGTGAGCACGCCGTCGAACACCTGGTCGACGCGCACCACGTGCCGGTCCCTCGGCACGCCCGAGAGCAGCCGGGCCTGCTCGGCGATCCCGTTGAGCGTGGCCCGGTCCGCGGTCCGGTGGACCTTCACCGCGACGACGTCGCCGGGCCGCCCGTCGAGCTCGACGCGACGGGCTCGCCAGAGCTCGCCCTCGCCGCCGTTCCCGACCCGCTCCAGCAGTGCGTAGCGCGCAGGCTCCGTGGCCGGGCCGACCCACGTGCCGATCGCGGGTACGGGCCGGGCCGCTGCGGGATCCGGACCGTCCGGACCGATGGTGGAGGGGTCCACGATGCTCACGTGTCGGGGCCTTCGTCGGGCGGCAGGTCCAACGCGTCCAGATCCGCCTCGGTGACGTTCCCGGAGGCCATCGCCCATTCGGCGAGCGGTCGGAAGGCGTTGACGGGGTCGCCGAAGAGCCCCTCGACGCCGTGCTGGTCCCTGAGGATCTCCCGCACGTGGTTGAGGTTGTTGCGGACCGTGTGCACCGACAGCGGGTCCCGGTAGCTCACGAGGATCTGCTGCACGCCTTCGACGGTGGGCACCTCGGCCGCGGCACCGGTCGCCGTCATCGGAGGGAGGCAGAGCGCCGCGAGCAGCCGCCGGTGGCGCCTGCGCAGGGGGATGCGGTCGAAGCCGATGGTCGCGCCGGGGCCCGGCCGCGGCGGCGCCTCCCCGCCGAGGCCGACCGTCCGGACGTCGATGCGAGGCTCGGGCACACCCTCCACCCACACGGTGAACCGCGTGAAGTCCCATCCGCGCACCTGACGCGGCTTGATCACCTGGTCCGGGCCGGGGTAGGTGCGCACGCAGAGACCACGCTTGGTGGAGAGGTTGCGGATCAGCAGCCCGTCGGCTCGGCACTCCAACCGGCCCGCCGTGCGCGAGATCCGGGGCTCGTCGGGTCCGATCCGCAGGAGGTTCTCCGCCGCCCTGCCGAAGGCCAGGTCGTCGCCGACGTGCAGCACCCAGGTAGCCCCGCACGTCACCACGGCGTGTGGTGCGATGTCGCTCATCCGTCTCCCGTTCCGCAGCCGATGATCAGGTCGCGCAGGAGCGGCCGGCGTTACCACCGGCAGGCCAGGACCACAAGGAACAGCGGGCACCGTCGTCGGGACGCCGGATCGGAGAGTCTCGACGCGTCGTGATCGTCCGTCCCTCAGGAGGTCCCCGTGTCCACCATCCCCATGCGTCTCGTCGGCCGTGGTGTCGCCGTGCTCGGCCTGTCCGGCGCGCTCGCCGCGGGCGTCCTGACCACGGCCCCGCAGGTCACTGCACCGAGCCCGGTCGTCGTCGAGGCGCAGGTCCAGACCGTCGGGTTCTGCCCGTTCGGCCACAACTCGAGCGGTGGCTGCCGCGGCGGCGGCATCAACGACAACCAGCGGCTCAACGACGCCCTCGCCGACACCGGCCGCATGTACCTCGACGCGGGCGAGTGCGCGGGGAAGGCCGTGGGCAAGAGCCTGTGGAAGAACCGCAAGAAGCCCTCCCTGCCGGGCGTGGCGCTGGGCACGGTCTCCCCGGCGATCAAGTGCGGCGACAGCAAGGGGTACTGAGGGATACCCCGCGCCGAGCGGCCGCCGCGACCTCGCGGCGGCCGCTCCGGCGTGTCGGCAGCCGACCCCGGCGACCGCCACCCGGGATCACCCGTCGCGGGTGAAGGGGACCGACGCGGCCGGGTCGGACGCGGCCCACCAGACCGGCCGGACCGGCGTCGTCGCCGACACGATCAGGCGGCCGAGCCCTCACCGACGTGTGCCGGCCCCGGGCCCACCCTCGGCTGCCGCGTCGGGTGAGTAGGTGGCGAGTGCCCAGACGACCATGACGTCGAGCGCGATGACCACCGACGACCACGCCGGATAGTGCGGGAGGAACATGAACTGGACGACCATGCTGAGACCGGCCAACCCGATCCCGACGACCCGCGCCCACGTCTGCCCCCTGAGCGCCGCCAGACCCGCGGCGACGGACAGGACGCCCGTCAGCAGCTGCACCCACCCCCAGACCGTCAGGTCGAAGGCGAACACGTAGCGCGGTGCCCCGTCGTAGAGGGTGTCGTGCGCGAGCGCCGCCGTCCCGACGAAGATCTGGAACACCCCCGCGACGGCCAACAGCCCGCCCGCGAAGACGATGAGACCACTCGCCCAGGGCGACGCGCGCCTCGAGCTCGACAGGTCCGTGCTCATTCGACCCCTCCATCCGCTCCTTCCGGGTCCCGGCGGAGCGTTGAGCGTCGACGATGCATCGGCCCACCCGGCGCGTCCTCATCCGCTCCGGGTGAGACGGCGCCCGGTATCCGCTCGGCCGGCAGGCCCGCACCTTCCTGCTCGGCTGACCCGAGGTCGTAGGCGGAGAGGTCTCGGGCCGGTACCTGTGCTCAAGCTGCAGGCCATGCTGGTCGCGGACGAGTGCACTGAGTCGTCAGTCCGGCACCCGCGCCCGCCGCGAGCTCCCCGCCGAGGACCGGGGCCACGGCGAGTGAGTAGCGAGCGCTCGATCATCTGGACGGAGCATGGCGAGTGCGGGTGGGTTCGAACCCCTGCTCACCGATGGGGAGTCCAGCCAGGTTCCAGCTCCAGGAGACGGTTGGAGTGATCCGCATGTAGGTTCCCGGGCCGACCATTCCGACGCGGTCGATGGGGCCCTCGGCCCGCCCATAGACGCGGATGCCGCGGGCGATGAACGGCTCCAGCGATGGCATGTCGTCGATGACCAGCGCGACCAGCTGGTTGCCGGCAGCGAGGTTGCGGAACTTGCGGGTGGCGGTGACGGTGGTGCCGCCACCGACCCAGAAGGCGTCACCGTCGAACTCGACCGCGACAGGGACGACGTCTGGCTGCCCGTGGCTATCCACTGTTGCGAGGCGCCCCACACCGTTCGAGCTCAGATAGGCGATCTCGTCAGCGGTGAACGACATGCGACAGCTCCTTCCGCTTGATTGAGAGGGACGCGGCACCCTACCGACCGCAGCCCGGAATCATCGCGCCGACGAACGCCCATCCGCGGAACTCCGGTCCCACCGACCGTGAGCGGCGTGGCACCAGCGGAGTTGGATGTCAGAGTCCCGCAAGGGGTCAAGGTTCGGAGACCGCTGACAGGGGACGACCAAGCCGAGACCTGCGAGGGCCGCCCGACCTACTCGGGCAGAACGACCGTCGCTCCCGAGGATGAGCGCTCGGCGACTTGTCGGCACCGCAGCCGAGCAGGATCCGGAGAGGTCGGCGTTGATCGAGCGCACACTCGACCGCGGAGTCGGGCGTGCAGCCATGAGCCTGACAGCCGCCTGCCATGCAGTCGTGCAGGCCGTCCATCGCATGGGTGTCGATGAACGGCTTGCCGTTGCAGAGGCCACGGCAGCGCCGCAGGTGCGCGTGGAACGGCTCGACTCGCTCGGCGGCCTCGCGAACGAACAGCACGAGCGGCACACTCCAGCTCGGGCTCGATGTGGATCCGGGTCTGCGCCTCGTATGTCATACGCGTGGTGGGATCGATCTCGTGCTGAGCCATCCCGCGGTCCAGGAGCGCGCCCTCCGTCGCCTTGGTGCGCCCGACCTAGGGAGAGTCCGCGTCGGCCTGGAGCCGTGTGAGGACCTTCTCAGCCTCGCGGTAGGCCTCTCCGCTCGGCGCGCTCACCCGCTGAGTTGGTCCGAGCCGCGGGGATCGGCACCGTCTCGTGCAGGGCGAGGCTCGTGACCGAGACCGTGACCAAAGATCGACTACGGTCCCTTGAAAAGGGTCTAGCCCTGACCGCTCGTGCTGGTCAGGGCTAGATTCTCTGCTGTGCGCCCGAAGGGATTCGAACCCCTAACCTTCTGATCCGTAGTCAGATGCTCTATCCGTTGAGCTACGGGCGCGTGCCTTGTGCAGTTGTACGGTACTACGTGGTCCGACCGACCCGGAGGTCGGCCTGACCGGTGCGGAGGCTCCGGGATTTGAACCCGGGATGGGGGGTTACCCCAAACCGCATTAGCAGTGCGGCGCCATAGACCAGACTAGGCGAAGCCTCCCGGAGCCTCTCGGCTTCCAGCGCTGACAAGACTACACAGGGCCGTCGAGCGGGTTCACCGGGCCCCGGCCATCTCCAGGAACGGGGTCAGGGCGTCGGGGTTCTGCAGGGCCCCCTGGGACACCGCCTTGGCGGGGTCCACCCCGGCCAGGATCTTCTTCACCGGGACCTCGCACTTCTTCCCGTTCAACGTGCGCGGCACGGCCTCGACCAGCACGAACCGGTCCGGGACGTGGCGGGGGGACAGCTCGGAGCGCAGCGCCTTGCGCAGCCGCGGCTCGACCTCCTCCAGGGTGGCGCCGGGTGCGAGGACCAGGAAGCAGAGCAGCGCTCCCTCCTCCCGGGCCCCCAACGCAGTGGTGTCGATCACGAGGGAGTCGGCGACCTCGTCGAAGCCCTCGACGACGGCGTAGAAGTCCGCGGTGCCCATCCGGACCCCGCCCCGGTTCAGCGTCGAGTCGGAGCGGCCGTAGATCACGTAGGAGCCCCGCGGGGTGGCCCGCACCCAGTCCCCGTGCCGCCACAGGCCCGGGTAGTCCTCGTAGTAGGCCTCGCGCAGCCGGGTGCCGTCCGGGTCGTTCCAGAACATCACCGGCATCGACGGCATCGGCTGGGTGATCACCAGCTCACCGACCTCGTCGGCGAGGTCCTGGCCCTGCTCGTCGAAGGAGTGCACGTCCGCACCCAGCGCGGCGGCCGAGAGCTCGCCCATCCACACCGGCACCGTGGGGGCGGAGCCGAGGAAGGCGGCACACACGTCCGTGCCACCGGAGATGGAGCAGATCTGGATGTGCTCGCCCGCCGCCTCGGCGATCCAGCGGAAGCCGTCCACCGACAACGGCGACCCGGTCGAGCCCAGGGCGCGGATCGAGGACAGGTCGTAGGAGTCCTTGGGCCGCAGGCCCTGCTTCAGGCACGACTGCACGAACGGCGCCGAGACCCCGAACAGCGTGACCCCGTGCTTCTCCGCCAACGCCCACAGCGCGCCGAGGTCCGGATAGCCCGGGTTGCCGTCGAACAGCACGATCTCGCAGCCCACCAGCAGCCCGCCGATGATCAGGTTCCACATCATCCAGCCGGTGGTGGTGAACCAGAAGAACCGCTCGCCCGGGCCCAGGTCGTTGTGCAGCCGCAGCGCCTTGAGGTGCTCGACGACGATCCCGCCGTGCCCGTGCACGATCCCCTTCGGCAGCCCCGTGGTCCCGGAGGAGTACAGGATCCACAGCGGGTGGTCGAAGGGCACCGCCACGAACTCCAGCGGACCCTCCTCCGCCGTGAACGACTCCCACGAGGTCGTGTTCTCCAGCGTCGCGTCCGGGTCGAGGTAGGGGACCAGGACGGTCTGGCGGACCGTCGGCAGCTGCTCCTGCAGCGCGGTGACGGTCTTGCGGATGTCGAACCGCTTGCCGCCGTAGCAGTAGCCGTCCACCGCCAGCAGCACCGACGGCTCGGTCTGGGCGAACCGGTCGTGGACCGCGCGGGCCCCGAAGTCCGGGGAGCAGGAGGACCACACCGCGCCCAGCGAGGCGGCGGCCAGGAACATCACCAGCGTCTCGACACAGTTCGGCGCCAACGCGACGACCCGGTCCCCCTTGCCGACGCCCGCCGCGACCAGCCCGGCGCGCGCGCGGGCGACCGCGGACCGCAGCTCCGCGTGGGTGACGATGCGCTCCAGGCCGTCCTCGCGGCTGAACCGGACCGCGACGTCGGTGTCCTGACGCCCCGGACCGGGGGTCAGGGCGTGCTCGGCGTAGTTCAGGGTGCCGCCGGGGAACCACTCCGCCCCCGGCATCGCACGCGACCCGAGCACCGCCGTCGGCCGGTCGTGCCAGATGACCCCGCAGAACTCCGCGACCGCCGACCAGAAGCCCTCCAGATCGGCCACCGACCAGGCGTGCAGGGCGGCGTAGTCGGTGTCCGACGGCAGCTCGACGCCGCGGTGCTCACCGACCCACCGGGCGAACTCCGCGATCGCGGTGCCGCTCGCCCGGGCGGCAGACGGGGCCCAGAGGACCTCGGGGACGTCGGCGTCGAGAGTCATGGGGACATCGTGTCGGAGGACAGGGTGTCCGACCAGTGACCTACACCTCAGCGGCGGGCCTCAGCGCAGGTGCGAGTCGAACCAGTTGAGCATGCGCTGCCAGGCGTCCTCGGCGGTGGCCGGATCGTCGTCGAACCGATGCCCCCGCCCGGGGTACGTGACCAGATCCGCCGCGACCTCGGACTCCTTGGCCGCGGCCAACAACCCGTCGAGCTGCGCGGCGTCGTCCCGGTCCCCGTAGATGCCCAGCCACGGGCAGGTCAGCCCTGGTGCCGCGGAGAGCAGGGTGGGCAGGGGCCCCAGCGGTTCGGAGATCCCGCCGCCCGCGACCGTGACGGCCGCGCCCAGCCGCCGGTTCGCCGCGACCAGCAGCGCCACGCTGCCGCCGAGGTCGAACCCGATCACGCCCATCCGGTCCGCGCTCACCTCGTGGTCGGCCAACCAGCCGAACGCGGTGTCGGTGTCCGCCATGACCTGCTCGCCGTCGAGGCGGGCGACGTGGTCCGCCACCTCGGCGCGGTCGCCGTCGAGCTCGTCCGTGCCGTCCCGGTGGTAGAGGTGGGGGGCGACGACCAGCCAGCCGTCCCCCGCGATCCCCTCGACGAGCCTGCGGACGGCGTCCGTGACCCCACGGGCCTCGTGCAGGACGACGATCCCGCCCCGCGCCGGTCCGTCGGGTTCCGCCACCGTGAGCCGCAGGTCGCTGCCGTCGACCAGGGGGACCGCCTCGGTGCGGATCTCACTCATGGGCCCACCCTTCCATGTGTGGGCCCGGGCGTGACGGCCCGGCTACCGTGACGCCCATGACCCTCATCCGTCCCGACCTGGACTCCCTGCCCGCCTACGTCCCGGGACGGGCGATCCCGGGTGCGCTCAAGCTGGCCAGCAACGAGGTGGCGCTGCCGCCGACCGCGCCGGTGCTGGCCGCGATCGCGGAGGCCGCGGCGGGCGGCAACCGCTACCCGGACCTCGGGGTGGTGGCGCTGAGCGAGCGGCTCGCCGCCGAGCTGCACGTCACCCCGGACCGGATCGCGGTCGGCTGCGGCTCGGTGAGCCTCTGCCAGCAGCTGGTCCAGATCAGCTGCCGGGAGACCACGGACGAGGTCGTCTACGCCTGGCGGTCCTTCGAGGCCTACCCCATCGTCACGCAGATCGGGAACGCGCGGTCGGTCACCGTGCCCCTCGACGGCGACTTCCGCCACGACCTCGCGGCGATGGCCGCCGCCGTCACCCCGAACACCCGGCTGGTCTTCGTGTGCAGCCCGAACAACCCCACGGGCACGGTGGTGCACCGCGCCGAGTTCGAGGAGTTCCTGCAGGCGGTGGGCCCGGACGTGATCGTGGCCCTCGACGAGGCCTACCACGAGTACGTCACCGATCCCGAGGCCGCGGACGGGCTGCCGCTGCTGGACCGGTACCCGAACCTCGTGGTGCTGCGGACCTTCTCCAAGGCCTACCGGCTGGCCGGGCTGCGGGTGGGGTACGCGGTGACCACGCCCGAGATCGCCGCGGCGCTGCGGAAGGTGTGCGCCCCGTTCAGCGTGAGCTCGCTCGCCCAGGCCGCCGCGATCGCCGCGCTGGACCATGCGGGCGAGCTGCTCGCCGCGTGCAAGGAGGCCGTCGGCGAGCGGGTCCGGGTGCGGGAGGCGCTGCTCGCGGCGGGTTTCACCGTGCCGCAGACCCAGTCGAACTTCGTCTGGCTGCACCTCGGGGAGCGCACGGCGGACTTCGCCGCGCACTGCCTGGCCCAGGGTGTGGTCGTCCGGCCGTTCCACCCGGACGGCGTGCGGGTCACGGTGACCACCCCGGAGGAGGACGACCGGTTCCTGGCCGCCGCCGGGTCGTTCAGGGTTTCTCCCTGATGACGGCCGGGCGCGCCGGGTGTTCCATGGCGGTATGAGCTACCCGTATCCCTCCGGCGGGGGGCCGCTGCTGCCCCGCGACGACGAGCGGAACTGGGCCATGTCCTCCCACGTGCTCAGCTTCGTGTCGGCGTGGTTCGCGCTGGGCCTGTTCGCGCCGCTGATCGTCCTGCTCGTGAAGGGCGGGGACTCGCCGTTCGTACGCCGACACGCCGTCGAGTCGCTGAACTTCCAGCTCAACGCGCTGGTCTACACGGTCGTCTTCGGTCTGCTGATCTTCGTCGGGATCGGGCTGGTCCTGCTCCCGCTCTACGGGGTCTTCTACGTGGTGTGCGTGATCCTCGGGACCGTGCGCGCCTCGCAGGGCGTGGACTTCCGCTACCCGCTCACGCTGCGCCTGGTCCGCTGACGCCCTGAACCGACGACGGCCCCGGACCTGACTGGTCCGGGGCCGTGGTCGTGGTGCGATCAGGCTCTGGCGCCCCGGTTGCCGTAGAGCGCGGTGGCGCCCCAGACGGCCGCGACGGCGAGCACGATCTTGATGATCAGCTCGATCCAGTCCACGCCGTTCGTGGTCGCCACGCCGAGGGCGTTCGCGATCAGGAAGCCGACGATGGAGGCGACGACACCGGCGAGGATCGTCAGCCAGATCGGGATGTTCTGCTTGCCCGGCAGGATCAGCCGGCCGAGCACACCGAGCACGAGCCCGATGATGATCGTCCAGATGATGCCCCAGAACGAGATGGTCACGGTGCTCCTCACGGAAGGCGGGCTGCTCCCCACGGCTGCCCGACGGAGCACCTGACTAGCAGAGATCAGGACGGGACGGCGCGAGGCGACGGCGTCTGCCGCCGAAGTGTTATCCAGCCTTCGCCTGCCGGTCGCTCGGCCGTGGGGCCGACCGGGGGACACCGTTCGCCCGTCGGGGAACGATCCGATCACGGTCCGTTTGCGTCAGACGATCACCGGGCATCCGGCTGCCAGTAACGACAACGGCCTGCCCGGAGAACCCGGAGCGACCGCGAGGAGGAACCACATGGGCATCATCGGATGGATCGTCGTCGGGCTGATCGTCGGCGCGCTCGCCAAGCTGGTCATGCCGGGCAAGGACCCGGGCGGCATCATCGTCACCTGCATCATCGGTGTCGTGGGCGGCCTGCTCGGCGGCTGGATCAGCTCCGCCGCCTTCGGCGTCGGCACGGGGAGCTTCTGGGAGTTCCGCACCTGGCTGATCGCGTTCGTGGGCGCGGTCGTCCTGCTGGCCGTCTACCGGCTGATCGTGGGCAGGCGGTCGCGCTCGCACGCCTGACCGACGCTCGACGAAGGCCGCTCCCGGGGATCCGGGGGCGGCCTTCGTCGTGTCCGGGGACCCTCAGCCCTTGAGCACGTACCCGGCGCCGCGGACGGTACGGATCCGCTCCGCGCCGATCTTGCGCCGCAGGTAGGAGATGTAGACCTGCACCAGGTTCGCCGAGGCGGGCTCGGACCACACCTGGGTGGCCAGCTCCTCGTGCGAGACCGTGGCACCCGGCTCGGCGAGCAGGGCGGTGAGCAGCGCGAACTCGGTGGGGGACAACGAGACCGGGACACCGTCCACGATCACGTCCCCGAGCTCGGTGTCCACCACCAGCTCGCCCCGGCGGATCAGGGTGTGCCCGACCGCGCCGGTCAGCCGCAGCCGCAACCGGATCCGGGCGCTCAGCTCGTCCACGGCGAACGGACGCACGACGTAGTCGTCCCGATCGCTGCGCAGCTGGGCGAGCACGGAGTTGCGGCGCTCACGCGGAGTGAGGACCACGACGGGGACGCTCGGTGACTCCGCGTGCACGGCGGCGAGCACGGCGGCGTGCTCGGGACCGGGCAGGTCGACGTCGAGGACCAGGAGGGCGGGAGGCGCGGCACGGATCGCGTCGAGAACCGCGATCCCGTCTCCTGCCGGATCGGCCCGCATGCCTTCGGCACGCAGGGAGCGCAGCACCGACGCCGACGCGGCGGTCGGTGGCAGCGCCACGAGGACGGGGGCGTACGGGGGCACGGATGATCGTGCCGTCGCCTGCGACGGTACGAACACGGTCGCCCCCGGGGGAGCAGCGGGGAGCATCGCCGACAGCTTGACCCCAAACGCGCGCGGTCACAATCTGCCAACGGTCCGAACGGTGTGTCCGGGACCGACGAACGGTGTCACCTGAGAGCGAAGCTACTCCAAATGGAGTACCATCCCGGGTGATTCCGAGGATCTCGACCCGCTCCAGCGCCGTTCGACGACCTGTCGGCGCGCTGAGGCAACCCGGGCTCTCAGGTTCACCCGTGACCACCCACGACGATCCATATGGTTCCCCATCATGCGACGGAAACCCTCCGCTGCGGAGGACCGGCTCGATCCCCGAGAGCTGGTCGCACGCCTCTCCGCAGAGCACAGCTCCCCCTCTGTGCGTACGGGCCGTCGTCGTCGTGCCGCCGGAACGGCCGCTCCGACGGCGACTCTCCCCTCCCCGACCGATGCGGACCACGGCTCCCCACGTGAGCCCGCGCTGCTGACCCACGCCACGCTGCTCGCGTCGCCCGACCCGACGGAGACGACCCCGCAAGGCCTGCCCGTGCTGGACCTGGCGGGCGAGGGCCCGCCGCCGCTCAGCCCGATGACCGGCATGCCGGTCATCGCGGTGTCGGACCTCGTCGCCGGACACGCGGACGCGGCGTCGGACGAGATCGCTCCCGCGGGCGACGACGCCGGTGAGCCGCCCAGCACGGGCCCGGGCACGGTGATCGAGCGCGAGGCCCCCGAGCCGCGCCGCGGTCGTCGTCGGGCGCCGCGGTCGCTGGTCCGCAGGCTGGCCCCGCTGACCGTGGGTGCCGCGGTGCTCCTGGTCGGGACGATGGTCGTGCTGCTCCTGCAGCCGGTGTCGGACGAGGGCCCGGACCTGTCGGCCTCGCTCGTGTCCTCGGACACGGCGCAGGGTGCGCCGAACCCGTCGTCGACCGGCGTCGCGCCGATCCCCGCCCCCGGTGGGTTGGCCGACGTCGTCGGCCTGGCGAAGGACCGCGCCACGACCACTCCCCCCGCGCCCGCCGCTCCCCCGGCTGGCCGCGCCGCCGGCCGTGCGGTCGGCGTCCCGGGCCCGGTCTCGGCCGGGGACGGCACCACGGCCGCAGGTCGGCTCGGCTGGCGTCAGACCAACGGCGACGAGTTCGACGCCGGCCTCGGCAAGTGGGGCGTCTACGACGGCGCGGGCCACGGCGGCAACGGCCGTCGCACGCCCGACGCCGTGTCGGTGAACGGCGGCGTCCTCACCATCCGCGGGGACGCCGACGGCAACTCCGGCGGCATGATGTTCAACGACGCGCAGCGTTTCGGCCGCTACGAGATGCGCGCGAAGTTCCCGGCGGGCAGCGCGCAGTACCACCCGGTGCTCATCCTGTGGCCCACCGACATCGAGTGGCCGCGTGGTGGCGAGGTGGACTTCGCCGAGACCAACAGCGCCGCGGACGACGTGTCCTTCTTCCTGCACTACGGCGCCGCGAACAACCAGGTGTCCGAGACGAAGGCGCTCGACATCACCCAGTGGCACAACTACGCCGTCGAGTGGACCGCGGGCGGGGTCATCGGCTACATCGACGGCCAGGAGTGGTTCCGCAGCACGGACGGGAACACGAACCCGCCGGGCAAGATGGCGCCGACCATCCAGCTGGACTACTTCCCCGGCGACGGCGGCCCCGGAGACGCCCAGATGCAGGTCGACTGGATGCGGATCTACGCGACCTGACCCACCAGGCGCCGGAGCCCGTCCACGGCGGGCTCGACCAGGGTGAGCCCCTCGCGCAGCAGCTCGAGGGGCCGCCCACCGGCCAGCTGCCAGATCACGGCGGCGGCGGTCAGCGCGGCCAGGAGCACGAGGGTCGCCAGCGCCTTGCTCAACCGGCGGTGCCGGTGGCGCCTGCGGGCGCGGGAGGCGGAGTCCGCCCAGGTCGTGGGGCCACTCCGGCGGCGTACGGGCTGGAGCGGGACGAGCCGCTCGGTCGGGGTCTCGTCGGCCTCGGGCTCGAAGGTCCAGCTCTGCTGAAGGGTCATCGTCGGTCCGTCCGGCTGGGGGTGCTCTCACCCGGACTGTCGATCACCAGTCTCGCTTCGTTAGCGAGACGATAGGCTGATCGGGGCAACTTCCTCCCCCGTTCTACGTACGGTGATCGTGCGGTGTCACAGGGCGTTCGCGGGTCACCGCGGGTACCGGATGAGCAGCGAGGCGTGCACGTCCTGCCCTCCGATGGCCGCGTACCCATGGGGAGTGTCGGCGGTCCACTCCAGATACCCGCCCGGCCCGGCCGTGCCGGGTGCGTCCAGTGCGCCCGCCCGCAGCTCGCCCGCGAAGACGGTCGCGTGCTCCGTGACGCCCGCGTGGTGCGGCGGCGAGGTCTGCGCGGCCCCCGCGGGGATCCGCATCCGGTACAGCTCGTAAGTGGCGGGCCCGTCGTCGAAGACGCGCAGCAGGTCCATCGCCACCGCCGCGCCCTGGATCCGGGTGCTCTCGCTGACCAACGCCGTCAACGCCACGCCGAGCGCGGCCGCGACCGAGTGCAGGGTGTCCAGCGTGGGGTTGCGGGTGCCGGCCTCCAGGCCGGACAGGGTGGCCTTGCCCAGGCCGGCCCGGCGGGCGAGCTCGGAGAGCGACATCCCCTGCGCCGAGCGCAGCGCCCGCACCCGCGGCCCGACGTGGGCGGCGCCGTCCGGCAGTGCGGCATCCACGTGGGCTATCCTGCCATCGTTCCGTAAACGGAACACCCGCGAGTCCCCCACTTTCGACGCGCGAGTCGGACACCCCGCCCCGCGAGTCCCACGGTTTCGACGCGCGAGTCGGACACCGCGGGTGGGCGCCGCGGGCGTGCGCTCGGCGGACGACGAGGGTCAGGAGGGTTGCGTGCGCGGGATCGCTCGGCCGGTGCTCGCCGGCGTCATCACGGCGATCGTCGGGTTCGGCGGGTCGTTCACGGTCGTGCTGACCGGCCTGCGGGCCGCGGGCGCGGACGAGGGCCAAGCCGCCTCGGGGCTGCTCGCGGTGGCCGTCGGCTCCGGGATCGTCGCCGTCATCCTCGGGCTGCGGACCCGGATGCCGGTCAGCATCGCCTGGTCGACACCGGGTGCGGCCCTGCTGATCTCCTCCGGGGTGCCCGACGGCGGCTTCGCGGCCGCCGAGGGGGCGTTCCTGCTGTGCGGGGTGCTGATCGTCGTCGCGGGGCTGGTGCGTCCGCTGGGCAGGCTGATCGCGGCGATCCCGGGCCCGATAGCGGGCGCCATGCTCGCCGGGGTGCTGCTGCAGCTGTGTCTGGCGCCGGTCCAGGCGCTGGCCGAGGTTCCCCTGCTGGCCGCGCCGGTCATCATCGTCTGGGCGGTGACGGCGCGGTTCGCACGGCAGTGGGCGGTGCTCGCGGCGCTGGTGGTGGCGATCGCCCTGATCGCGGTAACCGGGCCCGGGCTCGCCGGGGTGGATCTCGCGCCCTCGTTCGTCTGGACCACGCCGACCTTCGATCCCGCCGCACTCGTCGGGATCGGCCTGCCGTTGTTCCTGGTCACGATGGCCTCGCAGAACGTGCCCGGCATGGCGGTGCTCGCGCAGTACGGCTACGCCCCGCGGCTACGCGGCATCCTCGTCACGACCGGGCTCGCGACCCTCGCGGCCGTGCCCTTCGGC
>NZ_JACBXB010000519.1 GCF_013870575.1 Pseudonocardia pini | reverse complement strand
CACGTTCTACCCGCTCAGCGTGTACCGCGGGCACGCGCTGCGGATCGTCTACTACACCGCCGGGCGGGACGCGGTGTCCCTCCGGACCGTCGACCCGATGCGGCTGCTGCTCGTGGAGGGTCACGGCTACCTGGAGGCCTGGTGCAGGCGCGCGGAGGGCGTGCGGCTGTTCCGGCTGGACCGGGTCGAGGAGGTGACCGAGCTCGCCGAGCCGTCCTCGCCGCCGTCGGACGCCGAGCCGACGGACGTCTCCGCGGGCCTGTTCTCGCCGAGCGACGAGCACCGCACGGCGGTTCTGGAGGTCGCACGCGAGGCCCGCTGGATCGCCGAGTACTACCCCGTGGACGAGGTCGTGGAGCACGCGGACGGGTCCGGGGCGGCCCGGGTCCTGCTGCGCTACGCCGACCCGGCATGGTTGGTGCGGTTGGTGTTGGGGCTCGGCGGCGGTGCGCGGGTGGTGGAACCGCCCGCGTTGGCCGAGGCGGTGGCGGAGCGGGCGCGGGCGGCGCTCGCCGGGGCGGAGGGCTGAGATGGGCTTCTACTGGATCCCCCTGCTGGTCGGTGCGCTCGGCGTGGTGCTGCTGCTCGCGGTGGCCGTGGTGAGCGTGTCGCACCTGCGGCGGCTGCTGCACACCGTGGCTCGCGCCCGGTCCCGCACGAGCGCCGCGGCGGTCCCCCTGCAAGGCGAGCTGCGGGCGCTCAAGGCCCGTCGCTGACCACGCGTACTATCGAACCGACTCGGTTCCGGCGAAAGGACTCCTCATGCCCAACCTCGGCGGGTGGGAGATCGTGATCCTCGTGGTCATCGTGCTGCTGCTCTTCGGCGCCAAGAAGCTGCCGGACATGGCCCGGTCGGTCGGCCAGTCCGCCCGCATCTTCAAGGGCGAGATGAAGGGCATGAAGGGCGACGACAAGAAGGACGAGCCGACCACCCCCGCGCCGGCCGCACAGCCCGCGCCGCCCGCGCAGCTCCCCCCGGCGCAGGTCCAGCAGACCCAGCCCGCACCGCAGGCGGAGCAGCCTGCGGAGCAGCGCGAGGGTCGTCAGTAGCCCTCTGTCGTGGTGAAGCTCCCCGGTCGTCGGAAGAAGAGCCCCGACGGCACGATGTCGCTCGTCGAGCACCTCTACGAGCTGCGCAACCGGCTCGGGATCGCGCTGGTCGCGATCGTCCTGACGACGGTCATCGGCTACATCTGGTTCGAGGTCGGCTTCTTCGGTGGTCCGAGCCTCGGTGAGCTGCTGAAGGACCCGTACTGCTCGCTGCCCGCGTCCTCGCGCGCGGTGTTCACCGCGGACGGCTCCTGCACCCTGCTCGGCACCGGGCCCTTCGACCAGTTCATGTTGCGGCTCAAGGTCGGCGCGGTGGCGGGCATCGTGCTCGCCTGCCCGGTCTGGCTCTACCAGCTCTGGGCGTTCATCGTGCCGGGCCTGTACGCGCAGGAGAAGAAGTTCGCGCGCATCTTCGTGACGATCGCGGCCGTGCTGTTCGTCGCGGGCGCGGTGCTCGCCTACTACGTCGTCGCCGAGGGCCTGGGCTTCCTGCTCACCATCGGCTCCGAGATCCAGACGACGGCGCTGACCGGTGAGAGCTACTTCGGGTTCGTCATCGCGCTGCTGCTGATCTTCGGCGTGAGCTTCGAGATCCCGCTGCTGGTCGTGATGCTCAACCAGGTCGGCATCCTGTCCTACGAGCGGCTGCGCAAGTCCCGCCGCGGGATCATCTTCGGGCTGTTCGTGTTCGCGGCGATCGCCACGCCGGGCCAGGACCCGATCTCGATGACCGCGCTGGCCGGGGCGTTGACCCTGCTGTTCGAGCTGGCCATCCAGATCGCCCGGGTGCACGACCGGCGGGCGGCGAAGAAGCGTGCCGCCGAGGGCTGGGACACCTGGGACCCCGACGCCCCCAGCCCGATCGACACCACGCCGAGCTCGGTCGACGGTCCCTCGCCGGTCGAGCCGCCCGCGCCCGTGAGCAGCGCGGAGCCCACGTCCAGGAACATCGACGACGTCACATAAGTGGCGTTCGGCGGCGCCTCGGCGGCGGACCGTCGGTGTCGTGTGACAGCCTGGGTCGGTGGCCAGCAGCACACCGGCCCCGGCGGACGCCTACGCGTCGGCCCGGGCACGCGCCGCCCGTCCGCAGCTCGCGGAGTTCGCAGGCGCGCTCCCGTTCGGCCTCGACGGCTTCCAACGTGAGGCCTGCGAGGCACTGGAGGACGGGCACGGCGTGCTCGTCTGCGCGCCCACGGGCGCGGGCAAGACCGTGGTCGGCGAGTTCGCCGTGCACCTCGCCCTCGCCCAGGGGCTGAAGTGCTTCTACACCACACCGATCAAGGCGCTGTCGAACCAGAAGTACGCGGACCTCGTCGAGCGCTACGGGTCCGACGCCGTCGGCCTCCTCACCGGCGACAGCAGCGTGAACGGGGACGCCCAGGTGGTCGTGATGACCACCGAGGTGCTCCGGAACATGATCTATGCAGGCTCGCGCAACCTCGACCAGCTCGGGTACGTGGTGATGGACGAGGTGCACTACCTCGCCGACCGGTTCCGCGGGGCGGTGTGGGAGGAGGTCATCCTTCAGCTGCCGCCGTACGTCGCGATCGTCAGCCTGTCGGCCACGGTGAGCAACGCCGAGGAGTTCGGGGACTGGCTGGTCGCGGTCCGCGGCGACACGACCGTGGTGGTGGACGAGATCCGTCCCGTCCCGCTGTGGCAGCACATGATGGTGGGCAACCGCCTCTACGACCTGTTCGCCGAGAAGGCCGGGGAGCTGAAGGTCGACCCGGAGCTGCTCCAGCAGACCCGGGAGCTCTCCCGCCAGGACCAGATGTCCAGCTGGGTGCAGGGCAGGCGCGGGCGGGGCGGGCCGCCGCGCAGCCGGGGCGGGATCCGGCCCGCCTCCCGGGTCACGGTGATCGACCGGCTGGACCGGGCCGGGCTGCTTCCGGCGATCACCTTCGTGTTCAGCCGCGCGGGGTGCGACGCCGCCGTCCAGCAGTGCGTGCGCGCCGGGCTCCGGCTGACCACCGAGGCCGAGGTCGGCGAGATCCGCCGGATCGTCGAGAAGCACACCGCCGACCTCCCGCAGGCCGATCTCGGGGTGCTCAGGTACTGGGAGTGGCGCGAGGCCCTGGAGCGTGGGATCGCGGCGCACCACGCCGGGATGCTGCCCGCGTTCAAGGAGACCGTCGAGGAGCTGTTCGTCTCCGGGCTCGTGCGATGCGTGTTCGCCACGGAGACCCTCGCGCTGGGGATCAACATGCCGGCGCGGACCGTGGTGCTCGAGCGGCTGGTCAAGTGGAACGGCGAGGCGCACGTCGAGCTCACGCCCGGCGAGTACACCCAGCTCACGGGCCGTGCCGGTCGGCGGGGGATCGACGTCGAGGGGCACGCCGTCGTCGTCTGGGCGCCGGGGGTGGATCCGGAGCAGGTCGCCGGGCTCGCGTCCACCCGCACGTACCCGCTGCGCAGCTCCTTCCGCGCGGACTACAACATGACGATCAACATGGTCGAGCGGCTCGGCATCGAGAAGGGCCGCGAGCTGCTGGAGCAGTCGTTCGGACAGTTCCAGGCGGACCGGTCGGTCGTCGGGTTGGCGCGGCGCATCGAGAAGAACACCGAGGCGCTCGCCGGGTACGCCGAGGCGATGACCTGCCACCTGGGGGACTTCGCGGAGTACGCGCGGCTGCGCAGGCAGGTCTCGGACCGGGAGCGGTCGCTGCGCAGGCAGGGCTCGGCGGAGCGGCGCACCGAGGTCGCGGAGTCCCTGCTGGCGCTGCGGCCGGGGGACGTCATCGGGGTCCCCGGCGGCAAGCGCGCCGGGCTCGCCGTCGTCCTGGAGTCACCGGGGGACGTCGAGGACCCCCGTCCGCTGGTGCTCACCGAGGAGCGGTGGGCGGGGCGGCTCTCGGCCGCGGACTTCCCGGCCGCCGTGCGGGTCCTCGGCCGGATGAAGCTGCCCAAGCGGGTGGAGCACCGGTCGCCGCAGGGGCGCCGGGACCTGGCCTCGTCGCTG
>NZ_JACBXB010000518.1 GCF_013870575.1 Pseudonocardia pini | reverse complement strand
ACACCACGACGGACCCGGCCGCCCCGGCGGACACCACGACGGACCCGGCGGGCACGGCGGACCGCGTGGGGACCACCACGGCGACCACGGACCGGGACGCCACGGCGGGGACGACCGCGGTCCGAGGGGCGACCACGGTCCTCGTCGCGACCACGATCCGCGCCACGGTGACCACCGCGGCGGCCCGGGGAGCGGCCACCGCGACAACGACCACCGCGGCAACCACCAGGCCGACCACCGAGGAGACCACCGCGGAGACCACCGCGGTGGCGACCACGACCGTCGCGGCGGGCACGACCGGGACCACCGTGACCACCGTGGGGACCACCGGAACGACCGGCACGACCGGCACGACCGCGACCGACACGACCGTGACCGGCACGAGAACGCCCGGCACGACCGCGACCGCGGGCGACACGACCACGACCGCAACCGGCACGAGCACGACCGGCACGACCGTGGCGGGCACCGGCACGCCGGGGACCACGATCGCGACCACCGTGGCGACCACCGTGGCGACCACCGGGTCCGACCGGCCGCGCACCACGAGCACGATCGCGGTCACGAGCACCACCGCAACACCGAGCACCACAACGGCGGCCACCACCAGGACGGGCACCACGAGAACGGCCACCACGGTGTCCGGCCCGTGGCCCACCACCAGAACCGCGGCGGGGACTGCGACGAGCACGGTCGCCCGATCCACCACCAGAACCGGCACGACCACGACCGCAAGGACCGTGACCGGCACGACCGCGACCGGCACGACCGCGACCGCGACCGGCACCCGGCGAACCACCGCCACGGGCAGGGACCGGGTCACCGGCACCCGGCGGCACACCACCCGCACCCCCAGCAGGCCGTGCACCACGGCCACCGCCCCCACCAGGGTCCGCCCGTGCACGGGAACCCCGGGCCGAACCGGCCCGGTCACCCGCCGCTGCTGAGGCTCGTCGTGAACATCTGACAGGTCGACGTCTGACCCTTTTCGGCCCCGCGCCGAGGAAATGTCACCCCTCATTCCGGACGGCCCCCCACGACCGTCCGGAATGAGGCGTGTCCGAAGCCGGAACAAATACGAAAACAGCGTCAGACAACAGCATCAGGAAACGGTGGTCCTGCGGCCGTACCCGGCCCGGTCGGACTGGTCGATCCCGTGTTCGGTCTCCGTGTAGAGGTGGATCTCGTGGCCGTCCGGGTCGTGCAGCACCACGAGCCAGCCGATCGACGCCTCGATCACCGGGGAGTGCGCGACGCCGAGCGCGTCGAGATGCGCCGTCCACTCCTCCAGCGCCGGCCGGTCCGCCACACCCAGCATCAGCTCCAGCCCCGGCTGGCTGTGCGCCTCCGGGGTCTCCCGCAACGAGAGCCCCGTCTCGCACCCCGGCAGCTCACCGGCGACGCCGCGCAGCACGCCCTCCGCGTCCGGGAACTCGTACAGCGGCGAGTAGCCCACCAGCCGCGTGTAGAACTCCACGCTCCTCGACAGGTCCGCCACGGGGAGCTTCACCGCGCGCAGCCTCGTCAGCTCGGGCATCGGACACGCCTTTCGTTGAACCAACAGTGCATCGAATGCGTGTAGAGTGCAGCGCATGCCCGACGACGTCAAGCGGCCGTACCGGTCACCGCTGCGCGAACAGAGCGCCCGGCGCACCCGCGCGACCATCCGCGAGGCGGCCGCGGCGCTGTTCGTCGAGCGCGGCTACGTGAGCACCACGGTCAAGGACGTCGCCGCGGCCGCGGGAGTGGCGGTCCGCACGGTGCACGCGACCTTCCCCGGCGGGAAGGCGGAGATCTTCCACGAGGCGCTCGACGTGGCCACCGCGGGCGACGAGGAGCCCGTCGCCGTGATGGACCGGGCGGAGGTCCGGGAGTCCCTCGCCGACCCGGACCGCATCCTGGCCGATCTCGCGCGGCAGGGCGCGGCGCTGCACGCCCGGGCGGGTGGGCTGCTGCGGGCCTGCTTCGAGTCGGCCGGGGCGGACGCCGAGATGCGGGAGCTCGACGAGCTGGGCGCCCGGATGATGGCCGGGAACATGCGGACCGTCGCCGAGGCCCTCCACGAGCACGGGCTGCTCGCCGTACCCGTCGACGAGGCCGCGGACGTGTTGTTCACCCTGAACAGCCCGCACGTCCACGACCTGCTCGTGCACCGGCGCGGCTGGACGGCCGCGCGCTACGCGGAGTGGCTCGAGGGCTCGCTGCGGCTGCTCATCGGTACGCGTCGGGACGGCGCTCGGTGAGGTGCGAGAGCCTGCGGCGGGCCGCGGCCAGCGAGGTCTCCACGTCCATCTCGGCCACCGCGATGCCTGCCTTCGCCCAGGTCCGGGCCAGCACCTCGCCGTCGGGCCCCACGACCTTGGCCTGGCCCAGGAACCGCATCCGCCCCATCGACCCGGTCTGGTTCGAGGACACCAGGACCACCTGGTTCTCGGCCGCCCGCGAGCGGTCGTAGAGGTCGAACAGCCGGGACTGCCGGTCGTCGGCCATCCGCGGGGCGCGGTTGGTGATGCTCGTGGGCCAGGCGGACAGGCACGCGACGATCCCGGCCCCGTCGAGCGCGAGGGCCCGGGCGGACTCGGGGAAGGTCTTGTCGTAGTCGACCAGCATCCCCATCCGACCGACCGGTGTGTCGAAGGCGGCGAACGAGTCCCCCGCCCGGTACACCCGCTCCTCGCCGAGGGGCTGGTGCACCTTGCGGTGCAGGCCGAGCAGCCCGTCGCCGTGCACGCAGGCGGCGGTGTTGAAACGGACGTCGCCGGGCCCCGCCTCGCAGAGCCCGATGCAGACCACCATGTCCCCGGCCAGCTCGCCGACCTTGCGCAGCTCCGGGCCGTCGAGCTCAAGGGCGGGGGGCAGGCCTGCCGGATCGGGATCGGTGAAGTCCGTGATGTAGCCGCCGAGCGCGGCGTCGGGCAACACGAGCAGCCTGACGTCGGAACGGCGGGCGTGCTCGATCAGCGTCGCGACGCGGGCGAGCGAGCCCTCCAGGTCCCGCCCGAAGGCCGCCGCGACGGCGCCGATCTTCATCGACCCCACCCCGTCCTCCCCGGTCACCCCGCTCACGCGACCGCGAAGGGCCGCCCGTCCGCAGCAGCGTACGTGTCCGGGCGCCGGTCCCGGAGGAAGTGCATGACGGCGCGCGCGGCGTCCACGGAGGCGTCGACGTCGAGCTCGGCGATGGCCAGTCCCTCCGCCTGACCGGTGGTGGCGATGATCTCCCCGCCCGGGTCCACGACCTTGGCGCTGGCGGCGAACCGGAGGTCGCCGAAGGTGCCGTACTGGTTCGACGCCACCCACACGAGCTGGTTCTCCAGCGCGCGGGCACGGTCGAACAGGTCCATCCGGCGGGTCCAGCGGTCCTGCGCGGGATCGGGATGGCGGTTGGTGCGGCTGACCGGCCAGGCCGACAGCGAGCAGACGATCCGCGCCCCGGCCATGGCCTGGTCGCGGGCGGCCTCGGGGAAGGCCTTGTCGAAGCAGATCTGCATGCCGATGCGGCCGACGGGGGTGTCGAAGGCCGCGAAGCGGTCGCCCGCGGCGTAGCTCGCGTCCTCCCGCAACGGCTGGTGGACCTTGCGATGCGTGCCGAGCACACCGTCCCCGCTCACACAGACCGCGCTGTTGTAGACGCCGTCGGAGGCCTGTTCGCAGAACCCCGCGCAGACCACCATGTCCCCCGCCAACGAGGCCAGCGTGGCGATCTCCGGACCCTCCGGGTCGAGGGCGGGCGGCTGCTCCGCCGCCCCCTCCAGGTCGGTCAGGTACCCGCCGAGCGCGGCCTCCGGGAGCACCAGCAACCCGACGCCCTCGGTGCGGGCCTCGGCGACCAGTGCGCCGATCCGGGCCAAGCCCTCGGCGAGATCGCGCCCGAACGGCGCCGACACCGCGGCCATCCGCAGCGTGCTCATGGTCCTCCTCGGTCGTGCGGTCGCGGGAACGAGACGGCCCCGGGGGCGTCCGGGGCCGTCCCCCCTCCCGCTGTGCGCGGCTCGCGCCGCGCACGGAGGTCAGAG
>NZ_JACBXB010000517.1 GCF_013870575.1 Pseudonocardia pini | reverse complement strand
CGGGCCCACTCGCCGTCGGCTGGCAGCCCGACGACGCCCGCGGCGACGCGATCGCCCTCGGCATCACCTCGAGCCCGGCCGGGGGCATCGCCGGCGGTACGAACGAGATCCAGCGCGGCATCATCGGCGAGCGCATCCTCGGGCTGCCGAAGGAGCCGTCGGTCGACCGCGGCGTGCCGTTCCGCGAGCTGAAGGTGGGGACCCAGCGATGACCGCCACGACCGCACCCGCAGCGCCCAGGCTGCTGCTGGACACCGAGCAGGAGGCGCTGCGCGCCGCCGTCCGCGACCTGCTCGCCGACCGCTCCGGATCCGCCCAGGTCCGCGCCGCGATGGAGAGCGAGACCGGGATCGACCGGGACCTGTGGACGCGGCTGGGCCGCGACCTCGACGTCCTCGGGCTGACCGTGCCGGAGGCCTACGGCGGTGCCGGGGCCGGGCACGTCGAACGGGCGGTGGTGCAGGAGGAGCTGGGCCGCGCCCTCGCGCCGACCCCGTTCCTGGGCTCCGCGGTCCTGGCCACGGATGCCTTGCTGGCTCTCGACGACGAGGCGGCGCGGAAGGACCTGCTGCCGCGCATGGTGTCCGGCGAGACGATCGTCGCCGTGGCGTTCGGCGAGTCCGGGGTGCGGGCGACCGAGACCGCGTCGGGCTGGGCGCTCGACGGCACGGTCGGCCCGGTCGTGGCCGGCGACCTCGCGGACGAGCTCCTGGTCGTGGCGGAGGGGCCCACCTGGTTCCGGGTGTCGGCGGCCGAGGTCACCCGCACCACGCTGACCACGCTGGACCCCACGCGCAGGCTGGCCTCGGTCACGTTCACCGGCGCCGCCGCCGTCAAGCTGGAGTCCGCGGATCCCGGGGCCGCGCTGGACCGGGTGCGGGACCTCGCCGCCGTCGCGCTGGGGGCCGAGCAGCTCGGCGGCCTGCAGAAGGTCCTGGAGACGACCACCGACTACGCCAAGATCCGGGTGCAGTTCGGCCGGGCCATCGGCTCCTACCAGGCGGTCAAGCACGGGCTCGCGGACATCCACTGCGACTGGGAGCAGGGCCTCTCGGCGGTCCGCTACGCCGCCTGGGCCGCCGACTCCTCGCCCGACGATCTGCCCGTGGCGGCCGCGCTCGTGGCCACCTACCTCGGCCCGGCCTACTTCCGGGCCGCGCTGGCGGGGGTGCAGTTCCACGGGGGCATCGGCTACACCTGGGAGCACGACGCCCACCTGTTCTACAAGCGTGCCAAGAGCTCCGAGCTGTTGTTCGGCTCGACGGCCCGGCAGCGGGCGCGGCTCGCGGACCGGCTGGGAATCCGACGAAGGGACGACGCATGACCGACACCACCGAGGCCGCGGTCCTCACCGAGCTGGTCGACGGGGTGCTCACGATCACGCTGAACCGCCCCCGCCGCAAGAACGCGCTCGACGCCGCGAGCTGGCACGGCCTCGAGGCCGCGTTCACCCGGGCCAAGCGCGAGGAGGGGATCCGGGTCGTCGTGCTGACGGGCGCGGGCGGCGACTTCTGCGCGGGCGCGGACCTGTCCGGCGGCCCCGCCGACGGCCACCCCCTGGGTCGGATGCGCTGGATCCACGACATCGCGTTCGCCCTGCACTCGCTGCCGATGCCCACGGTCGCCAAGGTCCCGGGCGCGGCCGTCGGCGCGGGCTGCAACCTCGCCATCGGCTGCGACTTCGTGATCGCCGGCCGGTCGGCCCGGTTCTCCGAGATCTTCGCCCAGCGCGGGCTGTCGCTGGACTTCGGCGGTTCGTGGCTGCTGCCCAAGATCGTCGGCCTGCAGCAGGCGAAGCGGCTGGCGCTGCTCGCCGAGATCATCGGCGCGGAGGAGGCCAAGGAGATCGGCCTGATCACCTACCTCGTCGAGGACGCGGAGCTCGACGCGCGGACCGACGAGCTGGTCGCCAAGCTCGCCGCGGGCGCACCGGTCGCGCTGGCCCAGTCGAAGGCGCTGCTCAACGAGGCCGCGGACCTCACCCTCCGGGAGGCCCTCGAGGGCGAGACCCGGGCCCAGACGATCAACTTCGGCGGCACCGACCCCGCGGCGGCCTTCGAGGCCTTCATGGCCAAGCGCACGCCCGAGTTCACGGGGGAGTGGGCGGTCAAGTGACGACCACCGAGACCTACACGGAGATCGCGTACGAGGTCGCCGACCACGTCGCGACCATCACCCTCGACCGGCCGGCGAAGCTCAACGCCTTCACCAGCACGATGATGGCCGAGCTCGCCCGGGCCTACACCGAGGCGGACGCGGACGACGAGGTCCGCGCCGTCGTCGTCACCGGGCGGGGGCGGGGGTTCTGCGCCGGGGCGGACCTGGGTCGGGGCGGCGCGACGTTCGACGCGAACGACCCCGAGCGGGCCGCCGAGCGCAAGGACGTCGGCACCATCGGCGGCGTCCCGCGAGACGGCGGCGGCGTCGCCTCGCTCGCGACGGCGGCCTGCCGCAAGCCGGTCATCGCCGCGATCAACGGCCCGGCCGTGGGCATCGGCGCCACGATGACGCTCCCGATGGACATCCGGATCGCCTCCGAGACGGCGCGGTTCGGGTTCGTGTTCGCGCGGCGCGGGCTGGTGCCGGAGGCGGCCTCGAGCTGGTTCCTGCCGAGGATCGTCGGCATCTCGCAGGCCATGGAGTGGGTGGCGACCGGCCGGGTGTTCGACGCGCAGGAGGCACTGGCCGGGCGGCTCGTCTCGAAGGTCCTGCCGCCGGACGAGCTGCTCCCGTACGCCTACGGGATCGCCCGCGAGATCGCGGACAACACCTCCGCGGTGTCGGTGGCGCTGTCCAAGCAGATGCTGTGGTCGATGCTCGGCGAGGACACGCCGTGGGCCGCCCACCGGACCGACTCGGCCGGGATCTACCACCTGGGCCGCAGCGCGGACGCCCGCGAGGGCGTCATGTCCTTCCTGGAGAAGCGCCCACCCGCGTACCCGGACACGGTGAGCGAGAACTACCCGGAGGTCCTGGAGCGCTGGCCCACCAGGCCGGCCGACATGGACTGAGCAGGACCGGGCCGGGCTCAGTCGCGGCGCTGCTCGCGCTCCTCCCGGTGCTCCCGGGAGAAGCCGAGCGCGCCGATGAGCGGGATCAGCAGGAAGGCCAGCCAGGCCATCGGCACGTGGGCCCAGCTGAGCACGAAGAACAGCACCACGGCCACGATCGGGCTGGCCGCGGCGAGCCGGGCCCCCGCCCCGGAGAACCGGCGCTCCGGCGCCTGGGCGGCCGGGCGGGGGGCCACCGCGGTGGTCGGCGCATGGCCGGGCAGCACGGGATGGGGCTCGGGCAGGTCCGTGAACAGGGCGCTCAGGTCCCCGGCGGTGACCGCCGTGGCCGCGGTCGCGGAACGGTCCGCGTACTCCTCGACACCGAGCCTGCCCGCCTCGAGGTGCGCGTTCAACGCCTTCGCCGCGGACTCCCGCTCGGCGGTCCCGATCCGCGTCTCCTCGCTCATGTCTGCATCCTAGGAGACCGCCGACGAACCCCGACCTACTGCGCGGCGCCCAGGCGGCGCCCGGGGTTCCCAGCAGTCTCCTAGAACCACTGGTAGGCGGTCCGGGACAGGGAGAACCCGTGTCCGCTCGCGCCCATCCGGCACTCCACGCCGGTCTGCCTGCTCGTGCACGTCGCGTCCCCGACGCGCAGCGACCGGCCGTAGTCGAGGATCGGGCCGGTGCCGAACACGGTGTCCCCGTGGCACACGAAGTCCGGGCGCGCGGTCCCGCCGACCGCGATCGCGTCCCCCCACACACCCTCGCAGTCCGCCGGGCGGTCGGGGACCGTCGTGGGGTCCCAGGCGGCCTCGGCGATGTCGCAGCGCACCCCGCTCGGCTGCAGGTAGCAGGCGATGTTGCCGCTGGGGCTCGCGAAGCCGGTCGCCTCGGTGGCGACCTGGAGGTCGGCCGAGGTGGGCGGCACCTGGGTCGAGGCCGGGATCGGTGCGGAGCTCTGGGCGGGATCCGCCGCCGCCGTCGTCGTCGCCGGGGGTGGGCCGGGTTCCCCGGGCGATCTCG
>NZ_JACBXB010000516.1 GCF_013870575.1 Pseudonocardia pini | reverse complement strand
GAGCAGGTGTCGCACCGCGGGCAGCACCGCGTCACGCATGCGGTCCACCTCGGGCCCCTCCAGGTTCCCGACGTGCACCGTCCCGCCCTGCCGCGCGTGCTCCGGCGCCGCCAAGGCGGCCTCGACCTGCGCGCGCACCGCCGCGAGGTCCTCCGGGGACAGCACGGCAGGCAGCACGAGGAAGCCCTCACGGTCGAGGGTGCCGAGATCCAGCGCAGCGGTCATGCGGAGAGGATGCCGGGCACGGCACCGGGGTCGCGACGGGTTTGCCCACAGTGAGCACGTTTCGTGCTCCCAGCGAGGTGCGGACAGCGCTCAGCGCACGCAACCAGCGATCTTGCCGCGCTGAGAGCACGAAACGTGCGATCTTGGGCGGCTCACGACGGGATCAGCGTGTTCTGCCGCGCCACCACCCACCACCGCTCCTGCTCCTTGACCAGCACGTACAGCGCGCTCATCGCGTGGTCGAGGTCGATCGGCTCGCCGTCCTCCGTGATCGCGCGGGCGAGCTTGCGGGCCAGCGCCACGTCCGGGCGCACGAAGGTCACGTCGGCCACCTCGTACCGGACGTACTGGTCGCGGAGGAACCCGCCGGGCCCCACCGCCGCGGTGTGCGCCTCCCGCAGCGCCGCCAGCCCGACGTTCGGCCGCCCGTTCACCCCCACCGCCACGGCGTTCGCCGCGAAGTGTCGGGTCAGCAGCTCGGGATCGTTCGTGTTCATCCCGGTCTCGACGTCCGCGACCACCTGGCGGATCGCGGCGACGTCGGCGGTGTGGTCGGTGGGGTCGGAGACCGTCGGGGCGGGGCTGTGAACCGTCATGCGACGAGCGTCCGACCTCCACCCGGGTTCAGGTCAAGGGTCGTGAGCGGCTCACGGTCACTCAGGCCAGCACGACCTTGCCCAGCTCCGCGGGGGAGGCGAGCAGGGGGTGGTGGGGCAGCACACGCACCGTGTAGCCCGCCAGGCCTGCGTGCGGGAGGGGGACGACCGCCTCGAACCGCTCCGCCCCGTCCGTGGCGCCGATGTGCTTCATCGCCACGCGCACCGTGTCGTCGAGCTCGTCCGCGTCGTCCACCCGCCCGACGATCGCCTCCACCGTCACGTCGTCGGGCTTCAGTCCGTTCAGCTCCACCGCCGCGCGCACGGTCATCGGCGCCCCGACGACCGGCGTGTCCGGCAGGCCGGACGCGTCGACCCCGGTGACCTGCACCTTCGTCCACGCCGCGTTCAGCTTCGCCCGGTAGGTCGCGATCTCCCGCGCCCCCTGGAAGGACGACGCCGTGACCGTCCGCGCCGCCCGGGCGGCGGGGGCGTACCAGTCCTCGACGTAGTCCTTCACCATCCGCGTGGCCTGGACCGAGGGCCGCAGCGTCTCCAGCGTGTGCCGCACCAGCGCCGTCCACCGCGCGGGCACGCCCTGGTCCCGCTCGTAGAACGCCGGTGCGACCTGGGTGGCGAGCAGCTCGTAGAGCGCCTGCGCCTCCAGGTCGTCGCGCTTGTGCGGGTCGTCGATGCCGTCGGCGGTGGGGATGGCCCAGCCGTTGGCACCGTCGTACAGCTCGTCCCACCAGCCGTCGCGGATGGACAGGTTGAGCCCACCGTTGAGCGCCGACTTCATCCCGGACGTCCCGCACGCCTCCAACGGCCGCAGCGGGTTGTTCAGCCAGACGTCGCAGCCCCAGTACAGGTACCGGGCCATCGACATGTCGTAGTCCGGCAGGAACACGATCCGGTGCCGCACGGCCGGGTCGTCCGCGAACCGGACGATCTGTTGGATCAGCGCCTTGCCGCCGTCGTCCGCGGGGTGGGACTTGCCCGCGACGATCAGCTGGACCGGCCGGTGCGGGTCCAGCAGCAGGTCCCGCAGCCGGTCCGGGTCGCGCAGCATCAGCGTGAGCCGCTTGTAGGTCGGGACGCGGCGGGCGAAGCCGACGGTGAGCACGTCCGGGTCGAAGACGTGGTCGGTCCAGCTCAGCTCGGGCGTCGACGCCCCGCGCTCCAGCCACGCCGCACGGACGCGGCGGCGGACCTCGTCGACCAGCCGGGCGCGCAGCGAGTTCCGCAGCCCCCAGAGCTCGGCGTCCCCGACCTGCAGGGAGTGGCCCGGCTCGCCGACCAGCCCGGAGACCTCCGGCGCCTCCCAGGTGTGCCCGTGCACGCCGTTGGTGACCGAGCCGATCGGCACCTCGTCGGAGTCGAAGCCGCTCCACAGCCCGCCGAACATGCCGCGCGAGACCTCGCCGTGCAGCCGCGAGACGCCGTTGGCGCGCTGCGCGAGCCGCAGCCCCATGTGCGCCATGTTGAACATCGAGGGGTCGTCCTCGGACCCCATCGCGAGCAGCCGGTCGGTGGGCAGGCCGGGGAGCAGCGGATCGGTGAGGTAGCGCTTGACCAGGTCCAGCGGGAAGCGGTCGATGCCCGCCGGGACCGGGGTGTGCGTGGTGAAGACGGTGCCCGAGCGGACCGCGGCCAGCGCCTGGTCGAAGTCCAGACCCTCGGCGGCCTGCAGCTCGCGGATGCGCTCGAGGCCGAGGAAGCCGGCGTGTCCCTCGTTGGTGTGGAAGACCTCGGGCTCGGGGTGCCCGGTCGCGCGGCAGTACGCGCGCACCGCCCGCACGCCGCCGACGCCGATGAGGATCTCCTGCTTGATCCGGTGGTCCTGGTCGCCGCCGTAGAGCCGGTCGGTGACGGTCCGCAGGTCGGCGTCGTTGTCCTCGATGTCGGCGTCGAGCAGCAGCAGCGGGACGCGCCCGACGCCTGCCTGCCAGACCCGCGCGGCGAGCGTGCGGCCCTCCGGCATCGCCACCTCGACGAGCACGGGCTCGCCCGCACCGTCGGTCAGCAGTTGCAGCGGCAGGCCCTGGGGGTCCAGCACCGGGTAGTGCTCGAGCTGCCAGCCGTCGAGCGAGAGCGACTGGCGGAAGTAGCCGGACTGGTACAGCAGCCCGACGGCCACGAGCGGCACACCGAGGTCCGACGCCGCCTTCAGGTGGTCCCCCGCCAGCACCCCGAGGCCGCCGGAGTAGTTCGGCAGCACCTCCGAGACACCGAACTCCATGGAGAAGTACCCGATCGCGGCGGGCAGGTCGCTCTGGCCCTGGTACCAGCGGTCCTCGGACAGGTAGCGGTCCAGGTCGGCGGCCAGGTCTCCGACGGTGGTGACCAGGTCGGCGTCCTCGGCCAGCTCGGCGAGCGTGGCGGTGGGGATCTCGCCGAGCAGCCGCACCGGGTCCTCGCCCGCACGTTCCCACGCGGCCGGGTCGAGCGACGCGAACAGCTCGCGGGTGGCGGGATGCCAGCTCCACCGCAGGTTCGTGGCGAGGGTCTGCAGCGGGGCCAGCGGCTCCGGCAGCTGGGCACGGACGGTGAAGCGACGCACGGCTCTCACGGGGCCGGAGACTAGTACGTGTACCGATCCCGTGACCGGTCCCGTAGGGGTACGGGGCCGCCGTCAGGCCGAGGCGGCCTCGATCCGGTCCAGCACCACGGCGGCGCTGAAGCGGTCGAGGCGGAACGACTCCGGCCCCAGCGCGAACACCCGACCCTCGGCGAACGCCGGCAGGGAGCCGAGCACCGGCTGCGCGGTGCGGTACCCCTCGACCTGGGGCTCGGTCGCGTTGACGAAGAACAGGGTCGAGTCCCCGAACACGCCCGCGGACTCCCCCGCCACCGGCACGACGTCTCGTCGCGCCTCGCTCTGTCCCAGGCCGGACGCCCCGCTCGCGGTGACCGGCTTGAGCCGCAGGCCCAGCTCGGCGAGCAGCCTGCCCTGCGCGGACTCGGCGGTGAAGGCGTTGAACCCCTGCTCGGTGACGGTCATGACCGCCGCCTCCTTGCCGGTGTCCAGCCGCTCCCCGACGGCCCTGGCGCGCGCCGCGAACTCCTGCTCGGCCGCCGCCGCCTCGGCCTCGCGGCCCAGGTCCGCCCCGAGCTGCCGCGACAGCTCCTGCCACGACAGGTCGCTGTGGTTGAGCACGATGGTCGGCGCGATCGCGCTGAGCTGGGCGTACGCCTCGGGGGTGAC
>NZ_JACBXB010000515.1 GCF_013870575.1 Pseudonocardia pini | reverse complement strand
CCGCTGGTGGAGCCGCAGCCCTCGCAGAGGTAGCAGGAACCGGCGGGCCGCATCTTCGTGCCGCAGGTCAGGCAGAGCGGGGCGTCCGCCGCCTTGCCCAGCCGCAGCTCGAGCAGCTCGGTGGAGCTGCCGACCTCGATCGGCGCCGGGTCCACCCCGGCCGGGGTGGTCGACGCCGGCGTGACGTCCACCGTGGAACGCACCGTCTCGATGTCGATCTCCGCGGGCGTGCCGTAGTCCTGCTCGACCTGCGCCGACCGCTCCGCCGCCGAGAAGATGCCCAGCTGGGCGCGCTTCTCGTAGGGCAGGTGGTCCAGCGCGAGGCGCCGGAACAGGTAGTCCAGCACCGACGTCGCGATCCGGACGTCCGGGTCGTCGGTCATGCCCGCGGGCTCGAAGCGCAGGTTGGAGAACTTCGAGACGTAGAACTCCAGCGGGATGCCGTACTGCAGGCCGACCGAGATCGACATGGAGAAGGCGTCCATGACACCGGCCAGGGTCGAGCCCTGCTTGCCGAGCTTGACGAAGATCTCGCCCAGCCCGTCGTCCGGGTAGGAGCCTGCGGTGAGGTAGCCCTCGGCACCGGCGACCGTGAAGGAGATGGTCTCGCTGGGGCGCTTCTTCGGCAGCCGCTTGCGGACCGGGCGCTGCTCGACGACCACCGTCGGCTCGGCCTCGACGGTCGCGGTCTCGCGCGCCTTCTTGCCCGCCGACAGCGGCTGGCCGACCTTGCAGTTGTCCCGGTAGATCGCCAGGGCCTTGAGCCCGAGCCGCCAGCCCTCGAGGTAGATCTTCTCGACGTCGTCGACGGAGGCCTGCTCCGGCATGTTGACCGTCTTCGAGATCGCGCCGGACAGGAACGGCTGGACGGCCGCCATCATCCGGACGTGCCCCATGGCGGCGATGACCCGCTCGCCCATGGCGCAGTCGAAGACCTCGTAGTGGTCCGGCTTCATGCCGGGCGCGTCGACGACGTGCCCGTGCTCGGCCACGTACTCGACGATCGCCTCGGCCTGCTCGGGCTGGTAGCCGAGCTGGTCCAGCGCCCGGCGGACCGTCTGGTTGACGATCTGCATCGAGCCGCCGCCGACGAGCTTCTTGAACTTGACCAGCGCCAGGTCCGGCTCGATGCCGGTCGTGTCGCAGTCCATCATCAGGCCGATGGTGCCGGTCGGGGCCAGCACGGAGGCCTGCGCGTTGCGCCAGCCGTTGCGCTCACCGGTGGCGAGCGCGTCCTTCCAGGTGATGGTGGCGAGCTTCTGGATGGCCGAGCTGGCCGGGAAGCTGCGGTAGCAGTCGTTCGCCGCCGAGTGCTTGCGCATGACGCGCTGGTGCGACTCGGCGTTGCGGGCGTAGCCCTCGTACGGGCCGACGACGCCGGCGAGCTCGGCGGAGCGCTTGTACGCCGCACCCGTCATCAGCGAGGTGATGGCGGCGGCGAGCGAGCGGCCGCCCTCCGAGTCGTACGCGTGGCCGGTGGCCATGAGCAGCGCGCCGAGGTTCGCGTAGCCGATGCCCAGCTGGCGGAACCTCCGCGTGGTGTCCGCGATCGGCTCCGTCGGGAAGTCGGCGAAGCAGATCGAGATGTCCATCGCGGTGATGATCAGCTCGACGGCCTTGGCGAACTTCTGCCCGTCGAACAGACCGTCCGTCCCGAGGAACTTCAGCAGGTTCAGGCTGGCCAGGTTGCAGCTGGAGTTGTCCAGGTGCATGTACTCCGAGCACGGGTTCGAGGCGTTGATCCGGCCCGACTCGGGGGTCGTGTGCCAGTCGTTGATCGTGCCGTCGTACTGGATGCCGGGGTCGGCGCACTCCCACGCGGCCTGCGCGATGCCGCGGAAGAGGTTCCGCGCGTCCGTCCGCTCGATGATCTCGCCGTCCGTGCGGGACCGGAGACCGAAGTCGGTCCCGTTCTCGACGGCGTGCATGAACTCGTCGGTGACGCGGACCGAGTTGTTGGCGTTCTGGTACTGCACCGACGTGATGTCGGAGCCGCCCAGGTCCATGTCGAACCCGGCGTCTCGCAGGACGCGGACCTTGGCCTCCTCCTTGGCCTTGGTCGCCACGAACTCCTCGATGTCCGGGTGGTCGACGTCGAGCACGACCATCTTCGCCGCGCGCCGGGTGGCGCCGCCGGACTTGATGGTGCCCGCCGACGCGTCGGCGCCGCGCATGAAGGAGACGGGGCCGCTCGCGGTGCCGCCGCTGGAGAGCAGCTCCTTCGACGACCGGATGCGGGAGAGGTTGAGGCCGGCACCGGAGCCGCCCTTGAAGATCAGGCCCTCCTCGCGGTACCAGTTCAGGATCGACTCCATGGTGTCGTCGACCGAGAGGATGAAGCAGGCGCTGACCTGCTGCGGGGAGGCGGTGCCGACGTTGAACCACACCGGCGAGTTGAAGCTGAACACCTGGTGCAGCAGCATCCAGGTGAGCTCCTGGGCGAAGATCTCCGCGTCCTCGTCGGTCGCGAAGTACCCGTGCTCGACGCCGGCGCGGTGGTAGGAGCCGACGACCCGGTCGATCAGGGCGCGCAGGCTGTTCTCGCGCTGCGCGGAGCCGACGGCGCCGCGGAAGTACTTGCTGGTCACGATGTTCGTGGCGTTCAGCGACCAGAAGTCGGGGAACTCGACACCGCGCTGCTCGAAGTTGATCGTGCCGTCGCGCCAGTTCGTCATGACGACGTCCCGACGCTCCCAGGTCACCTCGTCGTACGGGTGCACCCCGGGCGTGGTGTACAGCCGCTCGACGGTCAGGCCGCGCCTGCCGGTCTTCGCCGCCGCCTTCGCGGTGCGGTTCCGCCCGTTGCCCCCCGCAGAGCCCTTGGCCACTGCACCGGCAGCGCTCTCCCTGGGCTCCGCCCCGACGGTCTCCGTCATGCTCTCCCTCATTCGCATCCGAACTTCTCACCACGCCACCGGCTGGGGCGGTGGCGGGTGTTCCGTGTCGGGGTCGGCTCGAACTCCGTCGGCCCCTCGTGCACTACCCGGTCGGCAGGTCGTCCCGCCGCCCGGACCGGCCCGACGATGCGGCTGCTTCCCCGGCAGCCGTCCGCAGGTCGGCGATCTCCTTCTCGAAGTCCTCGATGGACGAGAACGAGCGATAGACGCTCGCGAAGCGCAGGTACGCCACCTCGTCGAGCTCCTTCAACGGACCGAGGATCGCGAGCCCCACCTCGTGGCTCGGGATCTCCGCGGTCCCGCCCGCCCGGACGGCCTCCTCGACCCGATGGGCGAGCTGCTGCAGCGCGTCCTCGTCGACCGGCCTGCCCTGGCAGGCCCGTCGCACCCCGCTCACGACCTTGTCGCGGCTGAACGGCTCCGTGACGCCGCTGCGCTTCAGCACCGCGAGGACGGCCTCCTCGACGGTCGTGAACCGCTTCCCGCAGGCCGCGCAGGAGCGCCGACGACGGGTCGCCGCGCCCTCCTCGACCTCGCGGGAGTCGATCACCTTGCAGTCCGAGTGGCGACAGAACGGGCATCGCATATGGATCCCTCCCTCTCCCCACTCTACTCCCCCGAGCCCGGGCGAAACCCAAGCTGTAGGCGAACGACACGGATGTAACCACAACATCTAGGGGTTCGCCAACGTCGAGCCGGGCCGTGTCGCGGACTTCCCCCGATCGGGACCGAACCTGTCACGGGCGGGCCGCCGCGATGCGCGCGGGTGCCGCTGTGCCCGGTCGGCGACACCCCGTGACGCCACGCAGGTCACGACCGGTGCGCCCGGCACGCCACATGGGTCCCGCGACGCCCCGCGGGCGCCGGGACCGCTCGTCGCGTCGGCGACACGCCGGGCACGTGCGGGGAACGAGACGGTGTCGCGGCGGCGGCGTGTCGCCGCTCCCGGGGTGTCGGCTGACTACTTCCCACCGGTACGCACCGTGCGCGTCCGGTCGCCCTCGACACCCACAGGCACCCCACTCGCCACTCACCGGAGCACCGGTGGCCACAGGGAGCGCAGCAGGCTCGCCGCGACCCTCGGGCACGCACTGCAGGGAGGCCGGGTCCGCCGTGGGCCTCGTTCCGAG
>NZ_JACBXB010000514.1 GCF_013870575.1 Pseudonocardia pini | reverse complement strand
CGAGCCCGGTTCCCGCCCCCGGGAGCTGTTCACCCCGCGCTACTGGGCCGACCTGGCCCGCACGGCCGAGCGCGGCGGCCTGGACCTGCTGACCATCGAGGACACCCTCGCACTGCAGAACCACGACTCCTTCCAGCCCGACGACCGGCTCGACGAGGTCCGCGGCAGGCTCGACGCCCTGCTCGTCGCCTCGCTGCTGGCGCCGCTGACCAGCCGGATCGGCCTGGTCCCGACCGTGACCGTGACGCACACCGAGCCCTTCCACGTGTCCAAAGCCCTCGCGACCCTGGACCACACCTCGCTCGGCCGCGCGGGCTGGCAGGTCAAGGTGTCCGGTCGCCCGGAGGAGGCCGCCCACTTCGGCCGCCGCGAGATCGCCCCGATCTCCCTCGACGACGTGCACGCGGGCAGGTTGTCCCCGCAGTTCCAGGAGCTGTTCGACGAGGCCGCCGAGGTGGTCGACGCCGTCCGCAGGCTCTGGGACAGCTGGGAGGACGACGCCGAGATCCGCGAGGTCGAGACGCGGCGGTTCATCGACCGGGACAAGGTGCACACGGTCGACGTCGAGAACCGGTTCTTCAGCGTCCGGGGTCCGTCGATCACCCCGCGGCCGCCGCAGGGCCAGCCCGTCGTGAGTGCCCTGGCCCACCAGCGCGTGCCCTACGAGCTCGCCGCCCGGGGCGCCGACCTGGTGTTCGTCACGCCGACCGCGGACCACGCCGCCGACGCGATCCTCCGCGAGGTCGAGCAGGCGGCGGCGGACGTCGGCCGGACCGGGGAGCCGCTGCAGGTCTGGGCGGACCTGGTGGTGTTCCTGGACTCCGGGGGCGAGTCCGGTGCGCGGCGCCGCAGCCGCCTCGAGGAGGTGGCGGGCGAGCCGTACACGTCGGACACCACGGTCTTCGCCGGTTCCGCCGCGGGGGCGGCGGACCTGGTCGCCTCCTGGCACGAGCTGGGCTACCACGGGGTCCGGTTGCGACCCGCCGTGGCCACGGACGACCTCACCGCCGTCGTCGACGACCTCGTCCCCGAGCTGACCCGACGCGGGCTGTTCCGGCCGTCCGAGGCCACGACCCTGCGCGGGCGCCTCGGCCTGCCCACCACCGTCCCGAACCGCTACGCGGCCGTCTGAGAGGGCACCTCGTGACACGTCCCCGCAAGCAGGTCATCCTCGGCGCCTACCTGGGCGGGGTGAACCACCACACCGCGTGGTGGGACCCCGAGGCAGGCAGCCAGATCGACTTCTCGACCTTCGAGCACACCGCCCGCACCGCCGAGCGCGGGAGGTTCGACTTCTTCTTCCTCGCCGAGGGCCTCGCGCTCCGCGAGCGCGCGGGCCGGGTGTTCGACCAGGACATCGTCGGCCGCCCCGACACCCTGCCCGTGCTCGCCTCGCTCGCCGCCGTCACGACCCATCTCGGCCTGGCGGGCACGATCAACGCCACCTTCAACGAGCCCTACGAGCTGGCCCGCCAGCTCGCCAGCCTCGACCACCTGTCCGGCGGCCGGGCGGCGTGGAACGTCGTCACCTCGTTCGACGCGTTCACCGGCCAGAACTTCCGCCGCGGCGGGTTCCTGCCGCGCTCGCAGCGCTACGAGCGCGCCGCCGAGATCATCGACACGATCCGCACGCTCTGGGACTCCTGGGACGACGCGGACATCGCAGCCGACCCGGCGACGGGCCGGTTCCTCACCCGGGGGGACGCGGGAGCGTTCTCGTCGAAGGGCAACCAGTTCGACGTCCACGGCCGGTTCACCGTGCCGCGCAGCCCGCAGGGCAGGCCGGTGATCCTGCAGGCCGGGGTGTCCCCGGAGGGCCGGGACTTCGCCGCCTCCCGCTCCGACGCGATCTTCTCGCCCTACGGCGCGCTGCCCGAGGCCGCGGAGTTCTACCGGGACGTGAAGGCCCGGGCGGTGAGGTTCGGCCGCAGGCCCGAGGACATCAAGATCCTCCCGTCGGCGAGCTTCGTGCTCGGCGACACGGAGGCCGAGGCCGAGGAGCTGTACCGCGAGATCCGCAGCCAGCAGGTCAACGGCAAGACCGCGCTGATCCTGCTCGAGCAGATCTGGAACCGGGACCTCTCCGCCTACGACCCCGAGGGCCCGCTGCCCGACATCGACCCGGACTCCGAGGCGCCGCCGTTCATCCAGGGCCGCGCGCTGGTGCACCAGGACCGCTTCGCCACCGTCGCCGCGTGGCGGGAGATCGCCGAGGCGAAGAAGCTGACCCTGCGCGAGCTCGTCGCCGACCGGTTCGAACACGGCTCGTTCGTCGGCACCCCGCAGCAGGTGGCGGACCGGATCGACTCCTTCGTCCAGAACGACGGGTCGGACGGCCTCATCGTGGGCTCGCACCTCGTCCCCTCGGGGCTCGACGGCTTCGTGGACAAGGTCGTCCCCCTCCTGCAGGAGCGCGGCTCGCTGCGGGCGGACTACACGGGCACCACACTGCGGGACAACCTCGGGCTACCTGGCCTGTCCCGCAACCCGAACCGCGAGCGGGACGACCCTGCGGCCGCCGCCGGGTGAGCGCACCGGCCGACGATCCCGACCTTCAGGAGGTGGTGGCGCGCGAGCTCCGGCTGCAGGACCGGGCCGTGCGTCACGTCCTTCGCCACGACGGCGGTCAGAATGGGAGATCAGCGTGTGGTCGGTCGGGCTGAAGGCCTCTGACCTGGAGAAAGCTCCTCCGACTGGACTCGAACCAGTAACCCTGCGATTAACAGTCGCATGCTCTGCCAATTGAGCTACGGAGGACCGCCGGCCGCGACCGGGAGGCCCGCTCGCTGGCAGGGGGAACAGTACAACACCGGCCGGAGCCCGTTTCCGACCCCCCTCCTCGCCCCGGGCCGCTCCCCCGGTCGTGGGACTGGGGCAGGATGGGAACACCCGTCGACCCCGCCCGTGGAGGCTCACGATGCTCACGTTCCTACTGGGTGCCGCGATCGGCTACGTGCTCGGCACGAAGGCCGGTCACGAGCGCTACGAGCAGCTGCACCGCACGTACCAGCGCGTCGCGGACCATCCGGCGGTGCAGGGTGCGGCCGGGGTCGTGCGGGCCCGGGTCGAGGAGGTCGTGAGCGGACCACGGCGCGACAACGGGCACGGCCGCTGAGCCGAGCCCGGCCGCCGAAGGGCGCCGGGATCTTCCTGCGCCGGGCGGCGATCGACGACGAGGCGGCCGACTGGGGCCGCTACCCGTTCGCGCTGCCGGTGGTCTCCGCGCTGCGCGGGCGGCGGCTCGAGTTCGGCCCGGGCGTCACGTTCCTGGTGGGCGAGAACGGTTCCGGGAAGTCGACGTTGGTCGAGGCGCTGGCCGTGGCGGCGGGGCTCAATCCCGAGGGCGGCTCCCGGCACTTCCAGTTCGCCACCCGGGAGGCGCGGTACGCGCTGGGTGAGGCGCTGCGGATCGCGCGAGCCCCGGGCAAGGAGCGGTCCTCGTTCTTCCTGCGCGCCGAGACCTACTTCAACGTGGCCACGGAGATCGAGTCCCGCGGTCTCGAGCTGGAGCCCTACGGCGGTGTCTCCCCGCACGACCGCTCGCACGGGCAGTCCTTCCTGGACCTGCTGACCCACCGCTTCCGCCCGCAGGGCCTCTACCTGCTCGACGAGCCCGAGGCCGCGTTGTCCACGCAGGGCCAGCTCGCCGCGCTGGCGCGGATCCAGGAGCTCACCCGCGCGGGCTCACAGTTCCTGATCGCCACGCACAGCCCGATCCTCACCGCCCTGCCGGGCGCGCGGATCCTCCAGATCGACCATGACGGCGGCCTGCACACCGTCGACTACGACGACTGCCTGCCCGTCCGCACCACGCGCGAGTTCCTCGCGGACCCGGGGCGGACGCTGCGTCACCTGCTCTGACTCAACCGGTTCCCGGCCCGGCCGACGGCGAGGAACATCTCCGTGGCCGTGCGGACGATCTCGTCCCGGTCGAGGGGGATGTCGCCCGCGGTCCACCGCACCAGCAGCTCGCTGAACCCGCCCACCAGGAACGCCGAGATGTACGAGCACTACCGACGCGACGGCGGC
>NZ_JACBXB010000513.1 GCF_013870575.1 Pseudonocardia pini | reverse complement strand
CGTCGAGCAGGTCGGCGAGGATCGTGGTCGGGGTGACCGGCCGGGCGGGGCGGACCCCCGCGGTGCTCACGCGCCCGCCCACATGTCGACGCCCTCGACCGCCGTCGGGTAGCCGGCGACGATCTCGCGGTGCGCGGCGAGGGTCTCGTGCAGCTCCTCGGGTGTCACGTCGTTGACGAAGTGGCAGGTGCCGATCGGGTGCGGGACCGCCGCGCGCAGCAGCCCAGCGCGGGTCTGCAGGATCGACGACGTGGCGGCGGTCAGCAGCTCGGGGGTGAGGTACGGGCTGTCGACGGCGAGCCCGAGGCCGGTGAAGAGCCGATGGATCCGGTCGCGCTCGCCCGCGGTGACGAACCCGCGCCGCTCGGCCAGCGTGGCGGAGAAGGCCATGTCCACGCTGATCGCGTGCCCGTGCAGCATCGGGGTGTCCGGGGTCAGCTCGAGGGTGGGGCTCCAGGTGTGGCCGAACGCGATGACCCGGTCGAGATCGAGCTCGCGCAGGTTGGTGTGCTCGAGCTCGAGCATCGTGCGGATCGCCTCGTGCGTGGCGCGGCGGGCGATCTCGCGGAGCTCGGGGCCGCCGTCGCCCTGCGCGGGACCGCGCTGCCCGAAACCGGTCGCCAGGAGGTCGTCGCCGTACTTCTCGAGCAGGTCGAACAGGCCGGCGTTCGCGACCGTCGCGATCTTGATCATCTCGGCGGTGCCGTTGCGGACCTGTGGCTCGGGCAGCGTGGCGAGGAACGAGAAGTCCAGCAGCACCTGGCTGGACGCGTGGAAGGCGCCGAGCCGGTTCTTGTGCTTGCCGTGGTTCACCGCGACCTTCATCGCGACGCTGGCATCGATCAGACCGATCAGCGTGGTGGGGATCCGGATGTACGGGGTGCCGCGCTTGTAGCTCGCGCAGGCGAACCCGGTGACATCGGTGGTGAGACCGCCGCCCACCACCAGGACCGGTTCGGTCCGCAGCAGTCCGAAGTCCGCGAACGCGTCGACGATCCGTTCCAGCGTGCGCAGGCTCTTCGAGGTCTCGGCGATGGCCAGGGGGAAGACGGTCAGCGCGATGCCGTGCTCCGCGAAGTAGGCCCGCATCCGGTCGCCGTAGAGCGCGTGGACGGTCTCGTCGACGACCGCCAGGCTGCGGCCCCGCTCGCGGTAGGAGTCCGCGAGCTGCGGGTTCTCGGGGGCGAAGACGCCGTCGACGTACCGGAGGCTGAAGTCGACGGGTTCCCAGCTCTCGACGTGGAACCCGGTGTCGCTCGCGGTCAGGACGGCAGGGGGGATGGTCACGGAGGTCTCCGATCCGGGGTGGTGGCGGGCCGGCGGGCACGCCGAGGGACCCGATCGCCTGCGGTCGGGCGGGCGGGTGTGGGCAGTGGGCTCTGGTGTCCCGCACCGCGAGTCCGTGGCGTATCTCGGCGGACTGCGGTTCATGCAGGCCAGGCAGCCGGTCCGAGGCTCGTACCGGGTGTACTCGCCGGACCGGCAACGCCGCCTGCGTGGGCCTGGGCCGTCGAGATATGTGGCGGATTCGCGGTGCGGGACACTAGGTGAGCTGACCCAGCAGGGCGACGTCGTCGAGCCGGTCGGTCCGCTCGATGGCCGCGGGGAACTCGTGGCCCGCGGTGTTGGCGTTGGGGAAGGCGACGCAGCGCAGACCCGCGGCCCGCGCGGCCTCGGTCCCGCCGACGTTGTCCTCGACGGCGATGCAGGCCGCGGGCTCCTCGCCGAGCGTCTCGAGCGCGTACCGGTAGGCGGCCGGGTCGGGCTTCGGCCGGTCGACGGTCGTGGCGTCCACGACCAGGTCGAACCGGTCCCGCGGCAACGCCGAGCCCAGGCCGGTGAGCAGGGCCTCGACGTTCGCCCGGGACGTGGTCGTGACCAGCGCGACGCGCACCCCGGCGCGCCGGGCGGCCTCGACGGTCTCGACGACCCCGGGCCGCGGGGTCAGGTCCGCGTGGGCGAGGGCGGCCTGGAAGATCTGCGACTTGGTCTCGTGGACGGCGTCGGCGTCCACCTCGGTGCCGGTGGCCTCGGCCTGGTCGGCGATGCGCCGGCGGCCGCCGCTGGACCCGAGGAGCCGGGCGTAGTCCGCCCGCTCCCAGTGCCAGTCCAGACCGTGCTTCGCGAAGGCCTGGTTGAAGGCCTCGCGCTGCAGTTCGGAGGTGTCGGCGAGGGTACTGATCGAACCGAGGAGAAGTGCGGGCATGACGGAACCTCACGGTGATAGTTCGGCGCTGAAGGCGAGATCCGGTCCGTCGATCGAAGGCGAACGGAATCGCGGCGACCCGGATTCGCCGGGTCGGGTCCAGTGGTCAGTGCTTCCGTCTCAAGTATCGGCGCTGTGCCGGGTTCAGCAACTCGACTCCACCAGGGCCCGCGGCCCGGGGCGTGTGAACGAGGCGGACGGGGGTATGTGCTCCGGTATGGATGTCCGTGACGCCGGTGATGCCCATGTCCGCTGACAGCAGGGACGAACGGGGCGGGGCCCACGCGGCGGTGGCCTCGTCGAGCATGGTGCTGCGGGCCGGGTTCGCCATGTCCGATCTCGACGTGGACGGTCTCTGGATCGGTTACGCCGGTCTCGGTGGCGGTCTGAGCGCGGAGGTCCTCGAGGAGATCCTGCTCGGGCGGCGGCGCGCCACGAACCACGAGCACGACCTGATCGCCCAGGCGCTCAACGACCACTTCACCGACCGCGGGCAGGACCACCCGGTGCCCTACTCCCGAGACCTGGACCCGTCCGACGACTAGGCCGGGTCAGGGCTGCCTGCGCGCCCGGCACAGCCGTCGGGCCCGCCGCCACCACAGCGTGCCCGCGGTGCCGAGCAGGACGGCGGTCACCAGGAGACCGACCGACACCGTGACGAGGCCCGACAGCGCCGCGACCACGGCGAGCAGCAGCAGGAACCCGGCGCAGAGCGCCTCGATGCGGGGGTCGACCTCCTCGGGGTCGGCTGCCGCGACACGCACGGGTCGTCCTCCGCCGAACTGTGCGGCCAGCCGGGGGTCGTCGTGTTCGAAGTGCTGCTCGATCGCGCGAAGCGCCCGCCATTCCGCACCACTGAGCATGTCCGCTCCTTCTGCCGGCCTGCCGTCACGTACCCGTTCACCGCCCGGTTCACGCGTGGGCGCACGTTCCCCGATTCCCTCGCCCGAGTCGTAGCCGTGAGGCGTGTCGAGCAGGACACTGTCCGCAGCGGCCTGAGCACGCGGTGGGCGACAGGTTGGTGGTGGCGGTGATGTGCGGTCCGGTGGAGCCTCGGGACACCGATCTCGACGGCCGGTGGTTCCTCATGCTCCCGGCGCGGCCCTGGGCCGCGGAGGTGTTCCGTTCCCGGCTGGGCATCTGGCTGGAGGAGCTGGCGTGGCCGGTGGACCAGTTCGTGGCCGTCGTGACCGCGGTGAACGAGGCGGTGACCAACAGCATCGAGCACGCCTACCCGCCGCGCGAGGTGGCCGGGGCGTGCCCGGTCGACGACGAGGGCGTGGTGAGCGTCGAGGCCACGCTGCTCTCCCTCGTCGACTCCGGCACCCGACGGCTGTGGCTCGTCGTCCACGACGGCGGTTCGTGGGACCCCCTCGGCGAGGTGACGATGCAGGGGACCGGCCTGCGGGTGGCGCGGGAGCTGATGGACGAGCTCTCGGTGCACCGCGGGGGGTTCGACGCCCCGGTCGAGCCGCCCGGCACCGTCGTCTCCATGCTCACCCCGGCGGTGCCCCGCCCCGCCGTGGACTGAGATGGCGGGTTCGGGGTATCGCACGCCATGATCGGAGAGCGACACGACCCGCGGTGGGAGGCACGACGGCGATGAGTGGTCCCGGCGGGCGGGCGACCACGGAGTCCGTCGACGCCGTCGTCGTCGGGGCGGGCCACAACGGGCTGGTCGCCGCCAACCTGCTGGCCGACGCCGGGTGGTCGGTCCTGGTCTGCGAGGCCACCGACAGCCCGGGCGGCGCGGTGCGCAGCGCCGAGATCACCGCGCCGGGGTTCGTGAGCGACCTGTTCAGCGCCTTCTACCCGCTCGCGGCGG
>NZ_JACBXB010000512.1 GCF_013870575.1 Pseudonocardia pini | reverse complement strand
TCGACCAGCGCGGACGGCATCGTCAGCGGCAGCACGGTGCGCGGCGGGTACGGCGACTTCCCGCGCACGACGATCGTGCCGCGCAGCATCCGGCGCAGCTCCTCGTCCAGCCGGGCCTGATCCGCCGACGGCCCGGACGCGACGCCGTAGACCATCCACCGCTCGCCGTCGATCCCGACGAACACCGAGGTGGCCTTGTTCGTGGTCGCGTACAGCTCGCGGCCCCACGTGCCGGTGCCGGTCCGGACGGTGGCCCCGGCCTCGCGCAGCGACGCCTCGATCTCGGCGCAGAGGTCCTTCCACAGCCCGCTCGTGCGCGGCGCGGCCAGCGCGGAGAGCGACAGCCGCCCGCCGGGCATCGTCACGTGGACGGCCTGCAGCCTCCCCTTGTTCGTGGGCTCGACGGCCACCGTGCCGCTCGGCGGGATCGGCACCTGCACGGCGCCGAAGTCCATCCGGGCCAGCGCGTCCGTCATCTCCGGATCGAGCATCGCGACGTCGAACGGTCCGTGGTCCGGGCCGTCGTACTCGGCGTCGTACTCGTCGTCGCCGCCGTCGAGCTCGTCGACGTCGTCGTACTCGAGGTCTTCCAGATCCTCGCCGTAACGCACGCTCATGGTCCGTCACCTCCCGTCAGCCGGTCGTGCCCGCCCGACGAGCCGTGGCCACCACTCCCCCGTTCGGACGCAGGGAGTTCGGCCACCTCGACGAAACGTGCGTACTCCACCTGTTGAACGACCAACTGGGCTATCCGGTCACCCCTGCGGAGAACCAGCTGCTCACGGGGGTCGTGGTTGATCACACACACCTTGATCTCGCCTCGGTAGCCGGCGTCGATGGTCCCGGGGGTGTTGACGATCGACAGCCCCGTCCGCGCGGCCAGGCCGGAGCGGGGGTGCACGAACCCGGCGTAGCCGAACGGCAGCGCGATGGCCACGCCGGTGCCCACGAGGGCGCGCTCACCGGGGTCCAGCACCACGTCGGAGGTCGTGACGAGATCCGCCCCCGCGTCGCCCGGGCGGGCGTACGCGGGCAGCGGGACGTCGGGATCGAGGCGGGTCAGCAGCACGTCGACGAGCGGCGTGACCATCGGCTCGTGCGGGGGAGCATCGATCGGGCCGGGCACAACGGGCGACGTTACAGTGGGGCCTCGTGAGCGAGCACCCGACGACCACCGGTCCTGCGACGTCCGGCCGTCCTGGATTCGACGAGCGGTTGAGTACGCCGCTCTGGTGGTTCCTCTTCGCCGCCGGGATCGCGGCGCTGCTCGGCGCGGAGATTCACATGGGCTACCCCGGCGTGCGCTCCTGGATCGGCTACGTCGTGCTGATCCCGCTGGCGCTGCTCGCGGTGTGGCGGCTGGGCAGCGTGCGGGTCCGGGTGGCCGACGGCGAGCTGGTCGCCGGAGACGAGCGGATCCGCCTCGAGCACGTCGGACGGGTGCAGGTCGTGTCCAAGAAGGCCAAGCAGGAGGCGCTGGGGCCCGAGCTGGACCCGATCGCCCACGTGCTGCACCGCAGCTGGATCGGGCCGGTCGTGCGGATCGAGACCACGGACCCGGCGAGCCCGGTGCCCTACTGGGTCGTCTCCAGCCGTCGACCGGAGGAGCTCGCGGCCGCCCTGAGGGGCTAGAGACGTCGAAAGGGCGCCCCGAGGGGCGCCCTTCCACGATCGAGCCGCGAGCCGGTGCGGCGGTGTGAGCCCAGGATCAGGCCGCGCAGTCCCGGCAGATGAACAGGTTCCCCCTGGTCTCGGCCAGCCTGCTCCGGTGGTGCACCAGGAAGCAGCTGCCACAGGTGAACTCGTCCGCCTGCTTCGGCAGGACCTTCACCGTGAGCTCCTCGCCCGAGAGGTCCGCTCCCGGGAGTTCGAAGCTCTCCGCCGTGTCCGACTCGTCGACGTCGACCGCGGACGACTGCGCCTCGTTCCGACGGGCCTTGAGCTCGTCGAGCGAGTCCTCGGCCAGGTCATCGGCCTCGTTGCGCCGCGGTGCGTCGTAGTCGGTCGCCATCTTTCCCACCCTCGTTCACTACTTCTCATCTACAGCTCGTGCCGCTGCACAACGTCCGGGCCGTCGGGGTTTGTGCCCGGAGGTCGAGTGACACCCGTCTCACCCGATTCGCCCAGTGCAGCGATCCGGTGGCCCCCGTCGGCGCGCAGAGGGTAGCTGAGACCTCCACGGCCCGTGCCCGGACCCCGGTGTGACGTCGTCCGGGCGACTCCCCGTGTCCCTACGCGGAGGGCACGGCCCGGACGTTAGGGTCAGCCGGTGGCGTCGGTTCAGGGGGCGGAGTGATGGGGCCCGCGGACAGCAGCTCCAGCGCGGGCTCGTGCTTCGCCGGGGCCGCGGGGAACGGCAGGTGCAGGAACTCGGGCACCTTCTTCATGGCCACGCGGGCGGGCTCCTCCACCCAGCGGTAGAGCAGCCAGGCCGCCGGGACGGTCGCGACCAGCATGGAAAGGCCTGCGAGATGAGCCAGGACCGTCGATCCCACCAGTTCGGGGAGGTAGGCCATGGCCAGCCAGTAGACCTCGAACATCGGGATGTGGATCAGGTAGAGCGCGTAGGAGATCCGGCCGCCGAGCACCATCGCGGGGGTGGAGAGCCAGCGGGCCGCGCCGCCGTCGGCCAGCGCGAGCGAGCCCACGAGCAGCGGGAACAGCAGGATCACCGCGCCGCCACGACCCGGCCCCACCAGCTCTCCGGCCATCAGCCCGGCCACGATCGCCACCGGCGTGGCCGTGGCGACCCAGGACGCACCGCGGCGGACCCGGGCGTCGGTGGCGCGCAGCTTGCGCACGGCGAGGTAGGCGAGGATCCCACCGCCGAAGCCGCAGAGGATCCGGACCAGCCAGCTCCACGGGTAGTACGGGCTGCCGGTCTGCAGGTACGCCACCGCGATCGGCGCCATGAGCGCCACGGCCCCGCCCGCCAGCACGACGAACGGCAGGTTCCGCATCCGGTGGAACACCAGCGCGACGCCCGGGAACAGCAGGTAGGCGAGCCACTCGGCGCTGATCGACCAGGTCGAGCCGACCCAGGAGGCGCCGTCGAAGTAGGGCTGGTCCCAGAGCTGGACCATGAACAGCTGCTCCACCCACTCGCCCGCGCTGAGCGTGGGCTGCGTGGCCTGGAACGCGATGTCGGGGTCCGAGCCGTACACGGCCCTGGCGACCAGCCAGATCCCGAACATGTGGAAGACCAGCGCGTAGGCGGGCCAGATCCGGCACGCCCGGGCCCAGACGAACCGGCCGGTCTGCTCGGCGGTCATCTTCGGGCCCAGCTTCTCCAGGTACGTGTAGGCGATCACGAAACCGGAGAGGACGAAGAAGAGGTCCACGCCGAGCGCGCCGGAGGTGACCACCGGCCCCAGCGCCGCGACGACGAGCGCGACGCCCGGCAGCGCGGTGAAGTGGAAGTGGAACAGGACGACCCACGCAGCGGCGACGATGCGCAGACCGGTCAACGCCCGCAGCTCCGTCGTCGCGGAACCGGGGGCGGGGCCCGTGGCGGGCACGGGGGCGTGCTCGGCGGTGATCGTCACATGGACCACAACGGTGCGGCCGGGTGGCCGTCACGGGTGTCCCCTACATAGCGCCTGAATGGCCTAGCGCGTTACTCAGTGTGTAGGAATCACATGGATGTAGTTCTGTATCCCCGAACCGGATGAACGGGCTGTGACCGACCCGGTACCCCACGTTCGGCGGTGCGACTGTACGGCGGCTACCGTCAGTCGGCGTGCTGACCACCGACACGGTGGACGAGGCTCCCCCGGCCGCCCACGGCCGCGGTGGGTCCGCTCCCCCTCAGCAGAGTACGAGGCTGCGCGCGCTCGCCGCGGGCCTCGGTCTGCTCTCCGCCGTCCTGTCGCTGGCGATCCCGTTCCTCCCCGTCACGCAGAACACCGCCGAGCTGAGCTGGCCGACCGCGTCGGGCGGGACCGCGCCGGTGGTGTCTCCGCTGGTCACGCTGCGTCCGGAGACTTTCGCGGCGAGCGTCGGCTGTGCCGCGATCCGTAGCCTCGACGCCCGCTCACCGGGTGCGGCGACCGTCCTGACCACG
>NZ_JACBXB010000511.1 GCF_013870575.1 Pseudonocardia pini | reverse complement strand
GTCCGCCCCGCTGGTGCTCGGGGTGGCCGGGCAGATCGGGTCGGGGACGTCGCTGGCGCTGGAGTTCGGCCGGGGCGGGGCGGTCGTGGACACGATCGAACCCTCCGGCTCGTCCGGCGCGGTCACCGCAACCTCGGACCCGCTGGGCACGGCGACCTCGGGCGCGGGCTGGCGGGACGTCCGGCTCGACCTGACGGGCCGCCCGGCCGCCACCGCCGACGCGGTGCGGGTGGTCGCGGCGGACGAGGCGCTGGGCGACGGCGGCTGGCTCGCCGTCGCCGAGCCCCGGGTCCCGCAGCTGACACCGTTGACGCAGGTGGTGGCGGGCACCGTCGGGTACCTGGACTGGCCGACCGCCTTCCCGAGCCCGTGCCTGGAACCCTTCGGGATCCACCGGGGGGTGGCGGAGATGCCCGCCTACCGGATCCTGGCGGACACCCAGCAGCGGGAGGTCGGGGACAACTGGGGCTGGCCGTCGACGGGCGGTCCGCAGGGCTGGATCGACCAGGTCGCCGCGCAGCGCGTGCTGCCGAGCTACCTGCAGGGCGCCTGGGACTTCGACTGGGGCCAGCTGCGCATGCTGGAGCCCTACGTCCCCGGCGGCGCCCCGGACGTCACGCGGGGGGACCGGACGATGTGGGGCTGGCAGCAGGTCGGCACGATCGGCGAGGCCCCGGCCGACCCACCCCTGGACCGCCCCTGACCCTGTGAGCGGCGATAGTCGCTATAGCGACTATCGCCGCTCACAGGTGGGGTCGGGCTCTCGCGGGTAGCGGTAGCCGGTGCGGTCGAGCGAGCCCGTGAGGTTCTGCCAGAAGCGGTCGAGGGTGAGCGGGGCGCGGTAGGACTCGATCATCTCGACGGTCTTCGGGCAGGCCAGGGCATCCCGGGCCGTGGCGACCCTCGTCGGGTCCACGAAGCCGGTGTCGCCGGTGACCCCGGCGTCGGCGAGGAACCACTCCGGGAGTAGGTCCTTGTCGTGCCCGATCCGCCCGCCCGGCACCCCGGTCGCGTGCCCGGCGATCGGGTTGACCAGGCCCACCCCGTCGAGCACCCGGGTGGTGAGCGGCGACAGCTCGCCCGCCACGCCGAGGTTCAGCCAGACCATCGTGTCCCGGTCCATGGTCGACGGGTAGAGATACCAGTCCCCGCCGCCCACGATCGCCAGCGACGGCTCGGCGGAGCGCTCCAACCGCGCGACGCCCTCGGCGACCAGGGGGTGCGAGCGGTAGTCGTCCGCGGTGACCGGGTTCTCCACGCCCAGCAGCAGCACGTAGTAGAGCCGCTCGTTCGCGATCCAGTTCGGGCCCAGCGTCTCGCCGTACGCCGGGCGCAGCGAGGTGAGGCAGAGCCCGGCCCACACCGCGGTCGCCAGCACCGGGACGATCGTGAACCGGCTCAGCGGCACGACCATCACCGGTAGGAGCAGGCAGAACAGCGCGGGCAGCAGCATCCGGCCGTGCATGAAGTCGCCACCGACGCGGGTGACGTAGAGGCCGAGGAGCAGCGCGGACACCACCGGCACGGCGGCGACGACCGCGGTGAGCCCCTTCCGCGGAGCGGGCTCGCCGCCGCGGCGCACCGCGCTCCGCAGGCCCAGCGCGAGCACCGTGAGCAGGAGTCCGGCGCCCGCCCACCAGAGCTCGTAGGTGCCGAGCAGGTCGTCGAGGTAGAAGCCGCCCTGCTCCCACCGCGTGACGCCCGCCTCCTTGGCCAGCGCCGTGGACGGGACGAGCAGGCCGTAGTAGCCCATCCGGAAGACCTCGTAGGCCGCGGGCACCGCCAGCGCCGCCGCGGCCAGGCCGAGGATCCGCCGCCACCCGCCCTGCCACTCCAGGGCCAGGAGGGCCGCGCCGACCGGCAGCCAGAGCAGCGCCAGGTCCGGCCGCACGAGGGGGGCCAGCCCGAGGACCACGGCGAGGAGCCAGGCACCCTTGTCGCCGCGCAGCCGTCTGACCAGCAGCCACCAGGTCAGCCCCAGCCAGGCCGTGATCATCCCGGTCTCCAGGCCGGAGGTGCCGAAGTCCCAGAACGGGGGCAGCACGAGCACCACGAGCGCGCCCGCGGGCAGGACCGCCCGGGCCCGCCAGAGCCTGCGCGCGGCGTCCATCGCCAGGACCAGGCCCGCCACCGAGCACACCAGCCCGAGCACCACCGCCGCCCAGTTCAGCGACACGCCGGGGACCAGCCCCGGCAGCGCGAGCAGGTACGTCCACAGCGTGGAGGTGTTCGCCTCGACCCGCTCGCCCGCGTTGAACACCGGACCCGCGCCGCCGAGCAGGTTCCGGACGGTCCTGAGCACGATCAGGCCGTCGTCGGAGACCCACCGCCGGTTCCAGACGAGGGCGGCGAAGCCCAGCCCGAACACCACGAGGACCGTGGCGTTCCACGTCCGGCGGGCGGTCGGCGCGGGCGGGGGTCCGAGGCGGACCCGGCCGGGCACCACGGTGTCCATGGTCGGCTCCTCGAGACGGCGGTTCCCGGACTACACCACGACGAACGAGCCCGGCCCGCGAGCGGCGGTCCGATCGGGGCCGATAGACGCCGGATCGTGACCCGGCGCGCAGCCGGCCGCAACGCTGCCGGCAGCCTGTCCGCGTGGTCTCCCCCACCCGCCCCGGGGCGGGTAGTCCTGCTCATGACTCCGCAGCGTCCCGGCTCGGGCCGGTACCGGTGAGCGCCTCCCCGCTCACGCAGGTCGACCAGGACTTCTGGAACGACGGCGCGCTGCTCGAGGCCTGCCTGCGCGAACCGGTGCCGCGGATCCCGCCGCACTTCGGCTACGACGCCCTCGGCTCGGAGCTGTTCGAGGCGATCACCGCACTGCCGACCTACACCCTGACCCGGGCCGAGCGCGGGCTGCTCGAGCGGTGCGCGGCGGACATCGCCGCCCGGATGGACACCGCGCACCTGGTCGAGCTCGGCAGCGGCAGCGCCCGCAAGACGCGGCTGCTGTTGGCCGAGTGCCTGCGCCTGCGGCCGACCACCTACCTGCCGGTCGACGTCAGCCGGGAGATGTTGGAGGGCAGCGCCGCCGACCTCGTCGCGGCGCTGCCGGGCCTGTCCGTGCACGGCCTGTGGGGCCGGTACGAGGCCGGGCTCGCCGCGCTCCGCGACCTGGTGGGCGGCGACCCGGTCGTCGTCGCCTTCCTCGGCAGCAACATCGGCAACACCACCCCGGCCGAGCGGGCGGCGCTGATCGGGGCGGTCGCGGCCGCGTTGGAGCCCGGCGACGGCTTCCTCGTGTCCGTCGACCTGGTCAAACCCGCCGCGGACATGGAGCGCTGCTACAACGACCCACCCGGCCACGACGCCTTCCGCCGCTTCCGGCTCAACCACCTGACCCACCTCAACGAGCGGTTCGGCGCGGACTTCCGGCTCGACCGGTTCGAGCCGCGCGCCCACGCCGTGGGGCCGGTCGTGGAGGGGCACCTGCACGTCGCCGAGGACCACCGGGTCACGCTCCCGGCCCTCGACCTGCGCCTCGACCTCCCCGCGGGCAGCACGGTCAACGTCGGGTTCTCGGCCAAGTTCCGGCCCGACGTGGTGGCCGCCGAGGTCACCCCGCACGGGCTCGTCCCCGAGGCCGAGTGGGTGGATCCCGGGCTCGCGTACGGGATCTTCCTGTTCCGCCGGGTCAGGCAGGCGCGGTGACCGCCGGTGCGGGTACCGGCTGTCGGAGCCGGCGGCGCAGGGACCTCAGGTCCGTGCGGACCGGGCGGCTGGTGCGGACGAAGTCGAGCAGCGCCGCCGCGAAGCGTGCCGGGTGCTCGGAGTGGGGGAAGTGCCCGGTGCCCTCGAAGACCTCCAGGCGGCTGCCCGGGAGCCGGGCGTGCGCGGCCAGGGTGTGGGCGACCGGGATGACGGTGTCGGTGGATCCCGCGACGAGCAGGACGGGGACGTCGGCGAGCAGGTAGAGCCTGCCGGTGCCGTCGAGCCGCTGCCCGGACCAGCTCAGCGTGCTGCGCACGGTCTGGACGAACGCGTGCCGCGCGCCGTGTTCGGCGAAGGAGCCCAGCGCGTAGGACATGCCCTCGACGTCGGCGGTCGGGATGCCGGGCAGCA
>NZ_JACBXB010000510.1 GCF_013870575.1 Pseudonocardia pini | reverse complement strand
CGGCGTCCCCCGCGACACCGCCCACCCGGGCCACGAGCTCCTCCGCCGCACCCGCGGTCCCGCCGACCCGGGAGATCAGCGTGGTCGCCTCGCCCGCCGTGTCCCCGACGCGCGCGATGAGCTCGGTCGCCCGGCCTGCGGTCTCCCCGACACGGGCGATGAGCTCGGTCGCCTCGCCCGCCGTGCCGCCGACGCGGGCGATCAGGGCGTCCGCCTGGCCTGCGGTCCCACCGACCCGCTCGATGAGGGTGTCCGCGCTGGTCGCGGTCCCACCGACCCGCGTGATCAGCGACTCGGCCTCGGTGGCCGTCACCCCCACGCGCGCGATCAGGGCCTGCGCCTCGTTCGCGGTGCGGTCCACGCGGCCGATCAACCCGTCCGCCCGCTCCGCCACGCCCTCGACCACGTCCAGCAGGGACTCGACCCGCTCCGCGATCCCGCCGATCCGCCCGACGAGCCCGGTGACGTCGTCGAGCAGGGCGAGGGAGCGCTCCGGCAGTCCCGCCGCGACCCCGACCACCTCGCCGGTCCAGCCCGCGACGGCCTTCGCCCCCTCGAGCACATCGGACGGGCCGGGGACGGGGATCCCCGCGATACGCAGCAACGCCATGCCCCGATCCTGTCATCACCACTACCCACCCCGCCGACTCCGTCGGCGGCCGTCCCCACGGCTCCCGCACTCGGCCCGATCACACTCCGAGATCACGAGTGCCCCATCGTGTGCGGAGCGTGGTCATCTGTTGCGGTCGTGTAACGCAGTGCGCACGCGGGGTTCAACCCTCCGGATCAACCACCTACGTTCGGGCCCACGTTGCCGGTCACCGGCGCGCACTTCTCGCAGTGCCCGTTCGGCCCCGACCGGCACCGACGCCGTCAAGGGGGCCTGCCATGTCCGGATCGACCTGGACCCGCCGGGAGTTCTTCCGCCGCTCCGCCATCGCCGGTGCGGTCGCCATCGGAGGACCCGCGCTGCTGTCCGCCTGTACCCAGGTCCCCCAGGGCGGGGGCGGGGGCCAGGCCGGTGCGGGGGGCACGCTGGATCGCGCCCGCTCCGCCGGGACGATCAAGGTGGGGATCGCCAACGAGGCGCCGTACGGGTTCACGGACGCCTCCGGCGCGGTCACGGGCGAGTCCGTCGAGGTCGGTCGCGCGGTACTGAAGGCATTGGGCGTCAACGAGATCCAGGCGACCACCGTGGACTTCGGATCGTTGATCCCGGCGCTCAACGCGAACCAGTTCGACATGGTCACCGCGGGGATGTTCATCAACCCGGAGCGCTGCGCGAACGCCGCGTTCTCCACACCGGACTACACCGCACCGACCGCGTTCCTGGTCCCCGCGGGCAATCCGAACGCGGTCGCGAGCTTCGACGACATCAAGAACAAGAACCTCCGGCTCGCCGTGCTCAGCGGGGCGGTCGAGCAGGGCTACGCCGTCGACAGCGGGGTGCCGGAGGGCCAGATCCAGGTCTTCGACGCCCAGAACACCCTGCTCCAGGCCGTGACCGCCAACCGGGTCGACGCCGCGGCGTTGACCAACATCTCGCTCAACGACGTCGTCGCGAAGAACCCGGGCGCCGGGGTCGAGGTGACCAAGGGGTTCTTCCCGGTGATCAACGGCCAGGACACGGTGTCGGCGGGCGCCTTCGTGTTCCGCACCGCGGACACCGACTTCGTGACCGCGTTCAACACCGAGCTCACCAAGCTGCACCAGAGCGGGCAGTGGCTGACGATCGCGCAACCGTTCGGGTTCAACGCCGACAACGTCCCCGGCCCGGACGTCACCACCGAGAAGCTCTGCGCGGCCTGAGTTGGAGAACCTCCCACGGATCCTCTCCGTCCTCGGGGACGGTCTTCCCGAGACGGTGATCGCGACGCTCGGCGGGATCGTCCTCACGATCGTGCTGTCCTTCGGCGCGGGCCTGCTGCTGCTCTCGCCCTGGCGGGTCGTGCGCGGCGTCACGCGGGTCTACGTGGAGGGGTTCCGGGGGACCTCGGAGGTCGTCCAGCTGTTCTGGATCTACTTCGTGCTGCCGGTCCTGGTGGGCTACCAGCTCGTGCCGCTGGTGGCGGGCATCGCGGTGCTGGGGCTGAACCACGGGGCCTACGGCGCGGAGATCGTGCGCGGGGCGATCCGCTCCGTGCCCCGCGCCCAGTACGAGGGCGCGATCGCGCTGTCGCTGAGCCCGGCGCAGCGGATGCGCCGGGTGATCCTGCCGCAGGCGCTGGTGGAGATGCTGCCGCCGTTGAACAACCTGTTCATCCAGCTGCTGAAGTCCTCGTCGATCCTCGCCCTGATCACCGTGCCCGAGGTGACCCGGCAGGCCCGCGAGGTGCTGATCCCGAACTTCGGGGACGACACGTTCCTGATCTTCGGCGTGGTCTTCGTGGTCTACCTGCTCCTCGCGGCGGTGATCACCGCGATCATGCGGTGGATCGAGCGGTGGGCGGCGCGCCGGTTGGGCAGGCGGCCCGTCCGGCAGCGGAAGGTCCTCGAGGAGGTGGCCGTCTGATGCCCCTCTGGGACTGGAGCTACGCCTTCTCGATCCTGCCCGACCTCCTGCTCGCCCTGGTCACGACGATCGAGATCACGGTGCTCGGCTCGGTCGTCGCGCTGCTGCTCGGCCTGGTCATCGCCGTGCTGCGACGGGCGCGGATCCCGGTCCTCGACCAGGTCCTGTGGGCCTTCGTCGAGCTCGTGCGCTCCACCCCGCTGCTGGTCCAGGTGTTCTTCCTGTTCTTCGCGCTGCCCCGCTTCGGGATCGAGCTGAGCGCCTTCGTCATCGGCGTGCTGGCCCTCGGGGTGCACTACGCCACCTACACCTCCGAGGTCTACCGCGCCGGGATCGACGCGGTGCCGCAGGGCCAGTGGGAGGCCGCGACCGCGCTCTCGCTGCCGCGCTCGCGGGTCTGGACGGGCGTCGTCCTGCCCCAGGCGATCCCGCGCGTGCTGCCCGCGTTGGGCAACTACGTGATCTCGATGTTCAAGGAGGTCCCGCTGCTGCTCGCGATCGGCGTCGTGGAGGTGGTGAACGAGGCCCGTGAGCTGGGCTCGGAGACCTTCCGCTACGTGGAGCCCTACACCATCGCCGGGGTGCTGTTCCTGCTGCTCAGCTACCCCGCATCCCTGCTGGTCCGACGACTGGAGCGCCGCCGTGTCAGTGCCTGAACCCATGATCGTCTTCGACGGCGTGGAGAAGCGGTTCGGCAGCAACGTCGTGCTCCACGACCTGAGCTTCACCGTGTCGCCGGGCGAGCACGTCACGCTGATCGGGCCCTCCGGCTCCGGCAAGACCACGATCCTGCGGCTGCTGATGACCCTCGAGAAGGTGGACGAGGGCACCATCTCGGTGGGCGGGCGCTACCTGTCCCACCAGGACAAGGGCGGCACGCTGGTGCCGGCCGACGAGCGGTACTCCCGCGAGGTGCGCAAGCGGATCGGGATGGTGTTCCAGCAGTTCAACCTGTTCCCGAACATGACGGTGCGCGGCAACCTGATCGAGGGGCCCACCCGGGTGCTGGGCCTGTCGAGGGACGAGGCGAACACCCGCGCCGCCGACCTGCTGGAGCTGGTGGGGCTCTCGGACAAGATCGACGCGCACCCCACGCAGCTCTCCGGCGGCCAGCAGCAACGCGTGGCGATCGCCCGCGCACTCGCCATGCACCCCGACGTCCTGCTGCTCGACGAGGTGACCTCCGCGCTGGACCCCGAGCTCGTCGCCGGGGTGTTGGCGCTGCTGCGCGACCTCGGCGAGACCACCGACATCACCTTCCTGTGCGTGACCCACGAGATGGGCTTCGCCCGGGACTTCTCGCACCGGGTGATGATGTTCGACGGCGGCCGGGTGATCGAGGACGCCGCGCCCGAGCAGCTGTTCACCGCGCCCGAGCACGAGCGGACGAAGAGCTTCCTGCAGGCCGTCCTCGACCACTGAGCCCGGCTGCCGAGCCGCTCAGATCCCCAGCGCCGACGCCATCCGGGCCCGGCTGACCGGCCCGACGATCCCGTCGGCGGCGATGCCCTGCTGCCGCTGGAAGTCCCGGGTGGCGCCCTCGGTGAGCGGGCCGAA
>NZ_JACBXB010000050.1 GCF_013870575.1 Pseudonocardia pini | reverse complement strand
GTCCGCGGAGGCGTCCGACGCCGCCCGGCACGCCGTCGGCCCCGGTTCCCAGCCCGCGTTGGCGTTCCTCGGCGTGGACCCGATGACCTTGTTCGCGCCCGCCCAGCAGGGCAGGCACCGCAGACCGGAGTAGCTGAGCGGGCGGCGGGTGCGAGCAAGCTCACGCCCGCCGGCCCACGGCGCCGGGTCACTGTCCGTCGAAACCTCCTGAGCAGGGTGAATGCGGTGAGTGGCGCCGATGTCATCCCGTCGGCCCAGTGCCTGTCACCGCCGCCGCCCGGCCGCTCACCGACGGGAACGGTCGGTGTCACTCGATCGAGCAAGCCGCACCCGGGAAGGGGCACACTTCCGGTTTCCACGGCGTTACCCTTGTGCGGGCAGCGGCCGGATCAACGGAGACGGCCCGCGCCCGAGCAGCCGAGGAGAGAGATGGGCAGCACGGACAGTGGGGCGTTCCGCCGCATGCTTCGCAAGCTCACCAGCGACGTCGACGTCCTGGATGCGGACGACCTGTCGGAGGACTCCGAGCGGGCGGGGGCGCAGCGCGCGAGCGACTGCGCCTGCGGCCAGGAGGTGACCATGCAGGGTCGCCTCCGGAGCGTCGAGTTCTGCCCGGAGGACGACAGCACCGCGCAGCTCCAGGCCGAGCTGTTCGACGGCACCGAGGGAGTGACGCTGGTCTGGATGGGACGACGCCGGATCCCGGGCATCGAGCCGGGTCGGACGATGCGCGTCCGCGGCCGGATCTCGGTCAGGGACGGGCGGAAGGTCCTGTACAACCCGTACTACGAGATCTGTCAGGCCCAGTGACCTCAGGCCCCGGAGCGGACCCGGAGTCGGCCCCGACCACCCGCCTCCCGCGGGTGGCCGGTGAGCCCGTCGACCACGAGTCGCCGACGGGGCCCATCCCCGTGGTCCCCGCGGCGCCGACGGACACCCCGGACGAGAAGCAGTCCGAGGGGAACATGCCCACGCTCATGGAGCAGATGGGCGGCATCTCCGGGATCGTCGCGTCGACGGTCCCGATCGCGGTCTTCGTCGTGGCCAACGTCCTGTTCGAGCTGCAGCCCGCGCTCATCGCGGCGCTGGTGGCCGGGGTGCTGGTCGCGATCTTCCGCGTGGTGCGCAAGCAGCCGTTGCAGCCCGCGATCTCGGGGCTGGTCGGCGTGGGCGTCTGTGCGTTCATCGCCTACCGCACCGGCGAGGCCCGCGGCTTCTACCTGCCCGGGCTGCTCTACAGCGCGGGGCTCTGCCTGGCCTTCCTCGTCTCGATCGCGGTCCGGTGGCCCCTCGCCGGCGTGATCTGGCACGGCATCAACGGGCGTGGGCAGGGCTGGCGGAGCGATCGCCGCATGCTCGCGGCGTACTCGTGGGCCAGCGCGCTCTGGGCCCTGGTGTTCGGCGCCCGGCTCGTGGTCCAGGGCTGGCTGTACAACGCGGACGAGGAGACCTGGCTGGGCATCGCCCGTCTGGCCATGGGCTACCCGCTGATCGGCGTCGCGATCGTCGGCACGATCCTGGCCGTCCGCCGGGCCGAGCGCCCCGCGAAGGCCGCCTGACCCACCGCCCTCCCGCACGAACGGCACTCTCGTGCGGACCTACCGCACGAGCGTGCCGTTCGTGCGGTCAGAGTCGGGACGCCAGCACCGCCACGCCCTCGCCCGCGAGATCCTCGAGGTAGGCGCGCCGACCCGCCAGGGCCAGGACCAGCGCGGTCGTGGTGCCCCGGACCGGGGGACCGCCGCCGTGCGCGAACGGCCCGTCGGTCGCCTCGAGCCGCAGCCCCTCGGCCGCGGTGCGGCTGTTCACCGCGAAGTCGCGGGACACGAAGAACCGCGCGACCGCGGTCGCCGCCCCGACCGACGGGGTGGTCGCGATCCCCAGCGGCCGCCGCACGTCCTGCCCGTGCACCACGACCTCACCCAACCAGGCCGCCGTGTGCCCGGTGGCGGCGGTGGTGCTCGGGACCGCCGCGCGGAACCGGGCGAGCGTCTCGGCCGGGGTGGGCCCGCGCTGCTCGGCGAGCCTGCGGTCGTTGTGCACGCCGTCGTCGAACCGGGCGCCCAGCATGCTCACGATCCACCGCCCCGTCCCGATGCTCGCCGCGGCGGTGAGGTGCGCGACGACCTCCTCGACCGTCCACCGCCCGCAGAGCGACGGCGTGGCCCACGCGGTCGCGTCGAGCCCGGCCAGGTCCTCGGCGAGCCGCGCCCGCTCGGTGTGGATCGCCGCCCACAGGTCCGCGCGGCTCATCGTGTCGGTCATCCCGCCCCAGATCGTCGTCAGCGGGTAGACCGCGGCGGGGCGCGAAACTCAGCGCCGGAGACCTCAGCGCCGGAGACCTCAGCGCCGGAGACCTCAGCGCCGGTCCGGGTCCCCGACCACGGCGGTGCGGATCTCCTCCTCCACCGCCACGGTGGCCACGAAGAGCAGCTCGTCCCCGGGCTCGAGCGAGTCGTCCGGCTGCGGGACGATCACCCGTCCGCCGCGCAGGATCGTGACCAGCGCGGAGTCCGCGGGCAACCGGAGATCCCGCACCGGGCGCCCGGCGAGCCGGGTGTCGGTGGGCAGCGTGACCTCGACGAGGTTGGCCTGGCCCTGGCGCAGTGTCATCAGCCGCACCAGGTCGCCGACGGCCACGGCCTCCTCGACCAGCGCCGCCAGCAGCCGCGGGGTGGAGACGGAGACGTCCACGCCCCAGTTCTCGCCGAACAGCCACTCGTTGCGGGGGTCGTTGACCCGGGCGACCACCCGGCGCACCGCGAACTCGGTCTTGGCGAGCAGGGAGACCACGAGGTTGACCTTGTCGTCGCCGGTCGCGGCGATGACGACGTCGCAGCTCTCGATGCCCGCGTCCTCCAGCGACTGGAGCTCGCACGCGTCGGCGTGCACCCACTCCGCCTCGTCGACGGAGCCGGGGTCGATGTGGGACAGGTCCCGCTCGATGAGCATGACCTGGTGCTTGTTCTCCACCAGCTCGCGGGCGATGGAGCGGCCGACGGCCCCGGCCCCGGCGATCGCGACCCTCATCTCAGGCCTCCTGCGGGGGAGCCGCCGCAGCGGCGGTGACGTCGGAGACCGTGCCCGAGACCGCCGCCACGTACACGGTGTCCTCGGCCTGCACGGCCGTGTCGCGGGTGGGCAGCACCCCGGTGCCGAAGCGCACGATGAAGGCGACCCGGCACGCCGCGACCTCCTCCAGCTCCCGGATCGGGTGTCCGACCCAGTCCTCGTGCAGCGGCAGCGGCAGGATCGCGACGGTGCCCGCGGGCTCGCGCCAGGCCGTGGCGACGCCGTCGGGCAGCACCATCCGCATGAACCGGTCCGTGGTCCAGGGCACGGTGGCGACGGTCGGGATGCCGAGGCGTTCGTACACGGCCGCGCGCTTGGCGTCGTAGATCCGGGCGACGACCCGCTCCACGCCGAACGTCTCGCGGGCGACGCGGGCCGAGAGGATGTTCGAGTTGTCCCCGGAGGAGACGGCGGCGAAGGCGTCTGCCTTCTCGATGCCCGCCTCGATCAGGACCTCGCGGTGGAACCCGAAGCCGATCACCTGGCGTCCCCGGAAGTCCGTGCCCAGCCTGCGGAAGGCCTGGACGTCCTGGTCGATCACCGCCACCTCGTGGCCGAGCCGCTCGAGACCGGCGGACAGCGACGCGCCGACCCGCCCGCATCCCATGATCACGACGTACATCGGGTGGGCCCTCCGGGGGCTGGTTCGGGTGCAGCGTTCGGGGTGTACGGCACGCTATCGCGTCCCGGACACCCCGGGAGCATAGGCTTCGGAGGTGTCCAAGCTCGGCACCGCCGTCAAGCGCATCGTGGTCGGCCGCCCCCAGCGAAGTGACCGCCTGACCAGCACGCTGCTGCCCAAGCGGATCGCCCTCCCCGTCTTCGCCTCCGATGCCATGTCCTCGGTCGCCTACGCGCCCGAGGAGATCTTCCTGACCCTGTCCGTCGCGGGGCTCGCGTCCTACGCGCTGTCCCCGTGGATCGGCCTCGCCGTCGTCGTCGTCCTGCTCACGGTGGTCACGAGCTACCGGCAGAACGTGCACGCCTACCCGTCGGGCGGCGGCGACTACGAGGTCGCCACGGTCAACCTGGGCCGCAACGCGGGCCTCACGGTCGCCAGCGCCCTGCTCGTCGACTACACCCTCACGGTCGCGGTGTCCGTCTCGGCCGCCGCGGCGAACGTCGGCGCGCTGGTGCCGTTCGTCGGCGAGCACAAGGTGTGGTTCGCGGTGGCCGCGATCGCCGCGCTGACGGCGATCAACCTCCGCGGGATCCGGGAGGCGGGCGCGGCGTTCGCGGTGCCCGTCTACCTGTTCATGATCGGCGTCGGCACCATGATCGTGTGGGGGCTGACGCGGGTCCTGATCCTGGGCCAGGACGTCGAGACCGCGAGCACCAACCTCCACCTGGTGGCGGAGGGCGACACCTTCACCGGGCTCGCCCTGGTGCTGCTGGTGCTGCGCTCGTTCACCCAGGGCGCGGCGGCGTTGACCGGCGTCGAGGCGATCTCCAACGGCGTCCCGGCCTTCCGGAAGCCGAAGTCCCGCAACGCCGCGACCACCCTGCTGATCATGGGCCTGATCTCGGTGTCGATGATCATGGGGCTGATCGCGCTGGGCCGGGTCACCGGCGTCCAGATCGCCGAGGACCCCGCCCGGCAGTTCCCCGACGCCCCACCGGGCTACGAGCAGCAGACGATGATCGCCCAGCTGGCCGACGCCGTGTTCTCCGGTTTCCGCCCGGGCTTCTTCTTCGTCGTGATCACCACGGCCCTGATCCTGGTGCTGGCGGCCAACACGGCGTTCAACGGCTTCCCGGTGCTCGGCTCGATCCTGTCCCAGGACCGTTTCCTGCCCCGCCAGCTGCACACCCGCGGCGACCGGCTGGCCTTCTCCAACGGGATCCTGGTGCTGTCGGCCTTCGCCGTGGTGCTGGTGATCGGGTTCCAGGCCGAGGTCACGCGGCTGATCCCGCTCTACACCGTGGGCGTGTTCGTGTCGTTCACGCTCAGCCAGGCGGGCATGGTGCGGCACTGGAGACGCGAGCTCGGCCGGGAGGACGACGTGGCCGAGCGGCGCCGGATGCGCCGCTCGCAGACGATCAACGGCTTCGGCGCGATCATGACCGGGCTGGTCCTGATCACCGTGCTGATCACCAAGTTCACCCTCGGCGCGTGGATCACCATCGTGGCGATGGCCGGGTTCTTCGTGCTGATGGTGGCCATCCAGAAGCACTACGACCGGGTCTCCGCCGAGCTCGCCGCCGGGGACGAGGACGGGGTGCTGCCCAGCCGCAACCACGCCATCGTGCTGGTGTCGACGCTGCACAAGCCCACCCTGCGCGCGCTGGCGTACGCCCGGGCCACCCGACCGGACGTGCTGGAGGGGCTGACCGTCAACGTCGATGACGCGGACACCAAGAAGCTGATGACGGACTGGAACAAGCGCAAGATCCCCGTGAAGCTGAAGGTCGTCGAGTCCCCGTACCGCGAGATCACCCGTCCCGTGCTGGACTACGTGAAACGGATCCGGACCGACAACCCGCGGGACGTGGTGACCGTCTACATTCCCGAGTACGTGGTGGGGCACTGGTGGGAGCAGATCCTGCACAACCAGTCCGCGCTGCGGCTCAAGTCGCGGCTGCTGTTCCAGCCCGGGGTGATGGTGACCAGCGTGCCGTGGCAGCTGGCGTCGTCGTCCGCGGCGCAGCCGCTGTCGCCGCACTTCGCACCCGGGGCGTCCCGCCGCGGGTACCCGTCGATGGAGCAGCTGCCCGGTGAGGCGGCGCGCTCCCGGAAGGACTCCGGTGACCCGGTCCACTGAGACAGTGCTCGACTGGACCGACCGCGTCCTGGACGTGGAGGTCGGAGCCGTCGCGCACGGCGGGCACTTCGTGGCGCGCCACGAGGGTCGGGTGCTGTTCGTGCGGCACGCGCTGCCCGGCGAGCGGGTGCGCGCCGTGGTCACCGAGGACCAGGGCGGGTCGTTCTGCCTGGCAGACGCGATCTCGGTGCTCGAGGCGTCCCCGGACCGCGTGCAGGCGCCGTGCACCTGGGCGCGGGCGGGTGGGTGTGGGGGTTGTGACTTCCAGCACGTCGCGCCCGCGGCCCAGCGCGAGCTGAAGACGACGGTGCTGCGCGAGCAGCTGTCCCGCCTCGGCGGGGTCACGTCGGAGGTCGTGGTGGAGGAGCTGCCCGGCGGGCCGCTGGGCTGGCGGCAGCGGATCCGGCTGGCGGTCGACGCCGAGGGCCGGGCGGGCCTGCGCGCTCACCACAGCCACGACGTCGTCCCGATCGCGGACTGCCTGCTGGCCCCGACGGGCATGCTGCCGGACCTGCTCGAACGCCCCTGGCCGCCGAACGGCGAGATCGAGGTGGCGGTCGACGGGCGGGGCGAGCGACGGCTCGGCGAGCCGTCCGTCCAGCACGCCGCGGGCCGGGACTGGCTGCTCTCGCCGGGCGCGTTCTGGCAGGTCCACCCGGACCTCGCGGAGACCCTGGTGTCCGTGGTGGGGGAGTGGGCCCGGGCCCCGCGCGGCGGGGTCGCGTGGGACCTCTACGGCGGCGTCGGGCTGTTCGCGGCGGTACTCGCCGGACAGGTCGGGCCGGAGGGGTCGGTGACCGTGGTGGAGTCCGCGCACGCCGCGATCCACGACGGCAAGCGGGCCCTCGCGGACCTGCCCCAGGTCCTGTTCCGGGCCGGGCGGGTGGAGCGGGTGCTGGCGTCGCTGCCCGATCCGGCGGTCGTGGTGGCGGACCCGCCGCGCAAGGGGCTGGGCAAGCAGATGGTCACCGAGATCTGCGCCCGCGGCCCCGAGCGCGTGGTCTACGTGGCGTGCGACCCGGCCGCGCTGGGGCGGGACGTGAAGCTGTTCGCCGAGCGGGGCTACGCGCTGGCGCAGGTCCGCTCCTTCGACGCCTTCCCGATGACCCACCACATGGAGTCCGTGGCCCTGTTCACCCGGTGAGCGGCGATGCTCGCCAGAGCGACTATCGCCACTCACGAGGGATTTAGGGTGGGTCCATGGCCATCGCTGATCACGTCCAGGGCTGGGAGCCCGCGCCGGTCGAGGTGACCGAGACGCTGGGGGCCGCGCCGTCGGTCGCCTTCGCCGGCCTGCTGGACCAGCCCCCGCCGGGCCCCGAGCTGCCCCCGCTGTGGACCGGCTTCCACTTCCTGGAGCTGCCCACGACCGCCGAGCTGGGCGAGGACGGGCACCCGCGCGAGGGGCACTTCCTCCCACCGGTCCCGAACCGGCGGCGGATGTTCGCGGGCGGGCGGCTCACCGTCCGGGAGCCGCTGCGGATCGGGGACACCGTCACCCGTCGGACCGCGGTGACCTCGGTCGTCCCCAAGTCGGGCCGCTCCGGGGACATGCTCTTCGTGACGCTGCGGCACGAGTTCGTCCGAGACGGCCAGGTCCTGCAGACCGAGGAGCAGGACGTCGTCTACCGGCAGCAGGAGCCCGGCGCGCCCCGGGCCGCGGCGCCCGAGGTCCCGGAGCCCGGGCCGCTGCCCGAGGGCCCCCACGTCGCCCTGACCCCCGACGAGGTCATGCTCTTCCGGATGAGCGCGCTGACCTACAACGCGCACCGCATCCACCACGACCTGCCCTACGCCACGCAGGTCGAGGGCTACCCCGGCCTCGTCGTGCACGGCCCGCTGCTCGCGCTGCTGGCACTGGAGGTGCCGCGGCGGTTCACCCCGGACCGTCGGATCGCGTCGCTGGAGTACCGCCTGCGCCGCCCCGCCTTCTGCGGCTCACCCCTGGTCGCGACGGCGGACGGGGACACGCTGGGCAGCGGCGTCCCGGGCGCCGACCCGAGCGTGACGGCCACGGTCACCTACGCCTGACCCGGTCGGTCCACGTCGACGACACCGGCGCCGCGTGCAGGCGCCCGGTGTCGGACCGCGGCCGTCGCAGCCCGGGATCGGGGTACCCCTGGCGCGCCGTCCGCGGGCCACCCGGGAGGATGGGGGAGTGACAGGTTCGGTTCCCGCCCAGGCCCCCCAGGCACCGGTCCCGCAGCCCTCGATCGAGCAGCGGATCGCCGACGAGCTCGGCGTCCGACAGCACCAGGTGGCCTCCGCCGTCGGGTTGCTCGACGAGGGCTCGACGGTCCCCTTCGTGGCCCGGTACCGCAAGGAGGCCACCGGCGGCCTCGACGACACCCAGCTCCGCACGTTGGAGGAGCGGCTGCGCTACCTGCGTGAGCTCGAGGAGCGCCGCACCGCGGTCCTCGACGAGATCCGCAAGCAGGGCAAGCTCACCCCCGAGCTGGAGGCCAGGGTCCTCGCGGCCGAGTCGAAGGCCCGCCTCGAGGACGTCTACCTGCCCTACAAGCCCAAGCGCCGCACCAAGGCCATGATCGCCCGGGAGCAGGGGCTCGAGCCGCTGGCCGACGCGCTGCTCGCGGACCCGACCCTGGAGCCCGTCGAGACGGCCCAGGGCTACGTCACCGACGAGGTCGCGGACGCCACGGCCGCCCTGGAGGGCGCCCGGGCGATCCTCGTCGAGCGCTTCTCCGAGGAGCCGGACCTGATCGGCGGCCTGCGCGAGCGCATGTGGTCGCGCGGCGTGCTCGTGTCGAAGGTGAAGGCGGGCAAGGAGACCGGTGACATCGCGGCCGCCAAGTTCTCGGACTACTTCGACTTCTCCGAGCCGTTCACGAAGCTGCCGTCGCACCGGATCCTCGCGGTGTTCCGCGGGGAGAAGGAGGACGTCCTCGACGTCACCCTGGAGCCCGACGCCGATCCCGAGAAGGCGGGCGACTGGGAGACGCTGGTCGCCGCGCACGTCGGGGTCTCGAACCAGGGCCGGGCGGCGGACGAGTGGCTCGCCGGCGTCGTGCGCTGGACGTGGCGCACCCGCATCCTGCTGCACCTCGGCATCGACATCCGGGTCCGGCTGCGCACCGCGGCGGAGGAGGGGGCGATCACCGTCTTCGCCTCCAACCTGCGGGACCTGCTGCTCGCCGCCCCCGCGGGCACCCGCGCCACCATGGGTCTGGACCCGGGCCTGCGCACCGGGGTCAAGGTCGCGGTCGTCGACGCCACGGGCAAGGTCGTCGCCACCGACACGATCTACCCGCACGAGCCGCGCAAGGACTGGAACGGCGCGCTGGTCCGGCTCACGAAGCTGGCCACCGAGCACGCGGTGGACCTGATCGCGATCGGCAACGGCACGGCGTCGCGCGAGACGGACGCGCTGGCGGGCGAGCTCGTCGCGATGAACCCCGGGCTGAAGATGACGAAGGTCATGGTCAGCGAGGCGGGGGCGTCGGTGTACTCGGCGTCGGCGTTCGCGTCGGCCGAGCTGCCGGACCTCGACGTGTCGATCCGCGGCGCCGTCTCCATCGCGCGCCGCCTGCAGGACCCGCTGGCCGAGCTCGTGAAGATCGACCCGAAGTCGATCGGCGTCGGCCAGTACCAGCACGACCTGCCGGAGTCCTCGCTGTCCCGCTCGCTCGACGCGGTCGTCGAGGACTGCGTGAACGCCGTCGGGGTGGACGTGAACTCGGCCTCGGCGCCGCTGCTGCGCCGGGTGTCCGGCGTCAGCGAGTCGCTCGCCGCGGCGATCGTGTCGCACCGGGACGCCAACGGGCCGTTCCGCACCCGGACCGCGCTCGCGGAGGTCCCGCGCCTGGGGCCCAAGGCCTTCGAGCAGGCCGCGGGTTTCCTGCGGATCCGGGGCGGGGACGAGCCGCTCGACGTCTCGGGCGTGCACCCCGAGGCCTACCCGGTGGTCCGGCGGATCGTGGAGGCCTCGAAGGTCTCGATCGACGAGCTGCTCGGCAACTCCGCGAAGATCAAGACGCTGCAGCCGCAGCGGTTCGTGGACACGCAGTTCGGCCTGCCGACCGTGAGCGACATCCTGAGCGAGCTGGAGAAGCCCGGCCGGGACCCGCGGCCCGCGTTCCGCACCGCGACCTTCGCCGAGGGCGTGCACAAGATCGCCGACCTGCGGCAGGGCATGGTGCTGGAGGGCGTCGTGACGAACGTGGCGGCCTTCGGCGCGTTCGTGGACGTCGGGGTGCACCAGGACGGGCTCGTGCACGTCTCGGCCATGTCCAGCCAGTTCGTGTCGGACCCGCGCGAGGTCGTGAAGTCCGGCGACGTCGTCAAGGTCAAGGTGCTCGACGTCGACGAGGCCCGGAAGCGGATCTCGCTCACCCTCCGGCTGGACGACGAGCCGGGACATGGGTGTGCTCCAGGAGTCCAGGGGCGCGGGGGCGCGCGGGGACGGACCGGGGCCGAGGGCGGCCGGTCTCGGGCGGGGGGAGGGGTCGGGGGGCGCTCAGCGCGCCGGACACGCCCCGCCGTTGATGAGGCAGAGGTCGATGTGCCTGCGTGAGGTCAGCATCGTCATCGCAGCGCCCGCAGGGTCTCGTAGCCGGAGCGGCCGTCGGTCAGCCGCCAGGACCGCATCCACGCGTAGGTCTCGGTGAAGCGACGCTCGGTGAACGGGGCGATGTGGGTGTAGCGGTAGTAGTCCGTGCGCAGCAGCGCGGGATCGAGCCCGGCCTCCGCGGCGATCGTGGGCGCCCAGCGCGCGCGGTCGGCGTTGATCAGGTCCACGGCCTTGTCGACGGCGGTGCGGTAGGCCTCCTGCTGCTCCGCGGTCAGGTGCGGGGCGACGACCTGGGACCCGCGGTAGGCGTAGGTGCCGAGGACGTGCGCGCCGTGGGACAGCGCCGCGGACAGGAACGGCTCCATCAGCATCGTCGCGCGGGACTCGCCCGCGAGCAGCCGGTCGAGCCGGGTGGCGGGCGGGCCGACGTGCGCGAGCGTGATCCGTTCCCGCGGCACGGTGCCCTCGAGCAGGTGCAGGGCCGTGTAGTGCGAGCCGGTGTAGTCGTTGACCGCCACCGGCACGTCCGCCAGGTCGTGGGGTTCGTTGAGGTCGTCGTCCAGGCTGACCAGGGCCTGGGACACGACGGCGGCGCGCAGGTGGCCGATCCGGCCGCCGCGGGTGTCCCGCTCCAGCCGGTCGATGCCGCCCCATTCGCAGACGTTGTAGACGTCGGCGCGGGCGGTGGTGAACAGCGACTCCTTGTGCCGGGCGGCCGGATCGCGCTTCGCGTCGGCCGAGCGGTCCGGGGAGTCCGCGAACCGCACGGCCAGCCCGACGGCGTCGAACAGGCCCTCCTGCACGGCGACGATCTCCGGGAGGTCGAAGACGGCGTGGTTCGGCGACACGACGATCTCGTCGGTACCCATGCTGCTCGCCTCCCTCGTCCTTCTGGACCCGAGGTTAGGCAGCCGTCCCGGCACGGTCAACGGGGCGTTTGCAGGATGCGGGACACATTCGCGCATCGTGGAATGTCCGGTCAGGACCTGGGGCGACGGGCAAATGTCCGGTCAGAAGTCGCCGAACGCCATGGACACGGGGAGACCCTCCAGGGCGTCCGCGGCCGAGCGGACGACCGAGCCCAGCGCGTCGAGCCGGTCCTCGGTGAGCCTGCTGGTGGGGCCCTGGATCTCCACCCCCATCCGGACGTGCTCGCTCGACCCGACGACGGGGGCCGCGACCGCCCGCAGCGCGGGGTCGGCGGGGTCGTCGAGCACGGCGTACCCGCGGAACTGGGTGGCGAGCAGGTCCACCTCGGTCGCCCACGATTCGGGACCGGAGGAGCCCGCCCGGGAGAGCACCTCGGCGGCCTGCTGCACGGGATCGGTGCCGAAGGCCACGATCGCGCAGCCGATCGCGGACTCCAGCAGCGGCACGCGGGCCCCCGGACGTCCGATGTAGCGCAGCGGTCGGGTCGAGGGGACGGACAGCAGCACCAGGACCTCGTCGCCGCGCCGCATGCCGATGCTGGCGGTCTCGCCGGTGCGGTCGGCGAGCTCCTTGAGCACGTCCGCGGCCTCGGGGACCCCGGAGCTGCCGAGCGCCTTGCGGGCGAGTCGCAGCAGCAGGGGGCCGGGCAGGAACCGGTCGCTGCCGCCGTCTCGGCACAGCAGGTTGCCGGCGACGAGGGTGTGGGCGAGGCGGTGCACGGTGCTGACCGTCAGCCCGGTGGCGCGGGCGATCTCGGTGGTGGTGAGGCCACCGTCGCTGTCGACGACCAGGCCCAGCACGGCCGAGGCGCGGGACACGGACTGGATCTCCGGCCCGCGGGAGGCACCCGTCATCGCCCGATGCACCGGTTCGGCATGGGCTCACGGTAGCCCGCGCCCTCCTCAGTTGAGGTGGGCCAGGAGTCCCGCCGCGGTCCGTTCCAGTCGTTGGCGCACCTCCGCGGGCTGCGCACCGCCCGCCAGGAAGGTCGCGATCAGCCGGGCGCCCTCGTCCCAGCGGGCCTGCTCGCCCAGCACCTCGCCCAGCTCGACGAGCCCCTCCTCGTCGGGACGCAGGGCCAGCCGCATCCGCAGCACCCACTCGCGGTCCGCGGGGCCGCCCCGGCGGCGTTGGGTGGCCCGGAGGTTCTCGAGCATCCGCAGCAGGATCTCCCGGGTCGACACCCGGGGCAGGAGGTGGGCGCCGAAGGCCGCGGTGGACCCGGTGGCGGCCCGGAAGAGGGCCTCGCACTCCGCACGGTCGACGCGGCGACCGCCGTCGAAGGGGTCGAGATGATGGCCCGTCCCCGGCACCCGGACCAGGAAGTGCCCGGGCATGCCGACGCCCTCGAGCGGGATCCCCGCCCGTCGTCCCACCTCGATGCAGACCACGGCGAGGGTGATCGGGATCCCCGTGCGTCGGGTCAGCACCGCCGGGAGCAGCGAGTTCCGCGGGTCGCCGTAGTCCGTCCGGTCGCCGGTGAAGCCCTCCTCCACGAACAGCCTGCGGACGAGCGCGGGCAGCGAGGTCACGCCCGCCGCCAACCGGTCCAGCTCGGCCAGCCAGGGGGCCGGATCGAGATCGGGGTCGGCCCCCGCGGCCAGGGCGAGCGCGGCTTCGTCGAGCGGCGGTTCGGGTCCGCGGACGAGCTCCACGAACCGGGCGACCGCGGCGCTCACCGCGGCTCGGTGAGCAGCCGGACCGTGGTGCCGGTGTGGTCGCTCCACACCTGCAGGACGTCGCTGAGCTCCGAGGCCAGCCAGAGGCCGCGCCCCCGTTCGCCCGACGGCGACGGCGCGACCAGGCCGGGGAACGGCACGTCCATCCGGCCGACGTCGTGCACCTCGGCGACCATGCCGGGCCCCTCGCGCGCCCACAGCCGGAGCCTGCCGGCGCCCGGGCCGTGCTCCACGCTGTTGGTGGCGATCTCGTTGACCGCGAGCACCAGGTCGGCGGAACGCTCGCCGTCCAGGCCCGCGGCGGGCGCGGTCGCGGCGACGAGCCTGCGGACCGCGGGCAGCGAGGTCAGGGTGAACGTCAGCTCGGCGAGCGGGGTGCCGAGGTCCGGCGGGGGCGGCGGCGGGTACTCGGTGACCACCTGCACGGGATCGCGGCGCGTGTCCGAGGGCAGGCTCGACCCGCCGACGCGCAGGGTCGTGTGGGTGGCCCGCAGCAGCTCCAGGTCACCATCGTCCCGGCAGGCGCACAGCATCGTGATCGGCAGGTCCGCGAGGGCCACGTTCAGCGCGGCGTCGAGCCGGGCCCAGTGCCCGGGCTCCAGCCAGGGCAGCTCGGCGTGCTCCGCGATCACCGTGGTCCGCAGCTCCGGGCGGGGCGCGCGCCGGGTGAGCCGGGCCCACCGCATCGCCACGGTGAACGCGGGGACCCGGTGCACCTCCTCGGGCTCCAGCCACTCCACCGCGGCCGCCGCCGGTCCGAGCGCCTCCGCCAACGCGACGCGGTTCGCCTGCTCCAGCACCGCGACCACGGGCCCGCCCGCGGACAGTGCGGCGCCCACCGGGCCCGCCAGCTCGGCGGCGAGCCGCTCGCCCGACGCATAAGGGACGCCCTCGTGGACCGTGGGGTGCGAGGCTCCCGCCCGGGCCACGTCGTGGTCCATTCCCCGCTCCACCTCCGCTCCGATCGGCAGCCGCACGATAGTGCGCCGGAACCCGCCACGCCGAACGGAGCAGTGCTGTTCGGAGAGGGTGTCGCTCAGCGGCGCGGACGGGTGGCGGAACGGCCGAGGGCGAGCCCGCCGACCAACAGGACGAGCCCGCCCGCGAGCCAGGGGGCGGGCGTGCGGCGCCAGGCGGCACCCTCGTCCTGCAGCGTGAGCGCGGCGGTCTCGACGGCCGGGGCGAGGGTGAACAGGAAGGTCCCGGTGCGCGGTGCTCCGGCGGCGTCGACCAGCCTCCAGTCCACCGTGTAGCTGCCCGCGGCGAGGTCCGTGGCCAGGTCGAGCT
>NZ_JACBXB010000509.1 GCF_013870575.1 Pseudonocardia pini | reverse complement strand
CGGCGGCCAGTGGGTCGCCGCGGGGTCCGACGGGGTGGACGAGGTGGAGCTGCGGCTCGTCCCGCACCCCGGCTCGGCCCCGCAGCCCCTGCACAAGGGCGCCTCCGGCGGCGAGCTGTCGCGGGTCATGCTGGCCCTCGAGGTCGCCCTGGCGGGCTCGGACCCGGTGCCCACCATGGTGTTCGACGAGGTGGACGCCGGGGTCGGCGGCCGGGCGGCGGTGGAGATCGGGCGCAGGCTCGCCCGGCTCGCCCAGCGGCACCAGGTGATCGTGGTGACGCACCTGCCGCAGGTCGCGGCCTACGCGGACCGCCATCTGGTCGTGCAGAAGAAGCGCGGCGAGGGGATCACCCGCAGCAGCGTGCGCACGCTCCCGGAGTCGGACCGGATCGTCGAGCTCGCCCGCATGCTCGCCGGCCTGGACGACACCGACACCGGCCGGGCCCACGCGGAGGAGCTCCTGGCCGCGGCCCGCTCACACCGCGAGCAGGACCGCGCGACGCCGAAGAAGCGCACCCGCTCGTCGAGATGAACCAGGGTGTCGTTCGATCATGCTCTGGACGACACCCTGGTTCATCTCGACGGCAGCGGCGGGCGGTCAGCGGGCGGTCAGCCACTGGGTCACGGCGTCGAGGACGGTGGGGTCGATCGTGGTCTCGATCGTCGAGTACTCGGCGGGGCTGCCGGTCTGGGCGGGCTGCATGAGGTGGTTGAGGCCCTCGAAGGTGCGGACCTCGGAGCCGGGGGCCGCGGCGAGGGCCTCGCGCATGGGCTGCTCGCTCTGCGCGGGCGGGACCTGCAGGTCCTTCGAGCCGAAGAAGGCGAACACCGGGATCCGCAGGGCGCGGAGCGCCGGCTGCGGGTCGTAGGTGAGGAAGGGGCCGAGGGTCGCGACCTGCGCGGCCGCGGCATCCGCCTGGTCAGCGGGGAGGCCCTGTCCCACGGCCTGCGCGCGGGCCAGCGCCCGCGCTCCCTCGCGGTCGCCCGCGCGGAACCGCTCCACGAGCTGCCGCACCCCGTCGACCTGGGCGGCGACCTGGTCCGGGGGCAGCCCGGCGGCGGCGAGCAGGAGCTCGTTCTGCTCGATCAGCACGTCCCCGCCCGGCACCGCGGGGCCTGCCATCAACACCGCGAACGCGATGTCGCCGGGTGCCGAGCGCTGCGCCGCGAGCGGGGCGAGGTAGCCGCCCTCGCTGTGCCCGAACAGACCCACCCGAGCAGGGTCGACCTCGGGACGCGCGCGGAGGAACGCCACGCCGGCGCGGGCGTCGTCGGCCAGGTCGGCGTAGGGGGTGTCGTCGATCGTTCCGGTGGAGCCGCCGACGCCGCGGTCGTCGGTCCGCAGCACGGCGAACCCGGCCCTGGTGAGGGCGTCGGCGAGCACGAGGAAGGGTTTGTGCGAGGCCAGCGTCTCGTCCCGGTCCTGCGCGCCGCTGCCGGTGATCATCACGACCGCGGGGAAAGGACCCGGCCCCTCGGGGGTCGTGACCGTGCCCGCGAGCGTGACCGGTCCGCTCGGGAACGTGACGTCCTCGCTGCGGTAGGGGTACGGCGGCTGCGGCTCCTGCGGCCGGGCCGGCGGCGGTAGCGTGCCCCTGGCCAGCGAGAACGGGATGTTCTGGCCGCCCTGGCTCAGGGTTCCACTGATCGCCTCGCCCTGGATCGTTCCGGTGAAGACGGGCGCCCCGGGGACGTCGGGGAGCGCGAACCGGATCGCGTCCCCGGTGAGCGAGACCTCGCTGAGGGGCGCTCCCGCGACCATCTGCACCGGGATGTCGATCGTGCCCGACGCCTGGTCCTGGCCGATGTGGACCGCGAACGGCAGCGGCTGACCGGGCACCTCCATCGTTCCCTGCCAGTCCCCGGCGAACGTCGGCGGTGCCGGTGCCTCGGACGAACACGCCGCCATCAGGAACAACAGAACGAGGACCGACGCCCCCCGACGCACCATGCCCCGATCCTGCCCCGACCGCCCGGGCGGCGCCGGATCGGAACACGCCGCAACGGCCCGCGCACCGCCGGAGCGGTGAGTCGGGATGTCCGACTCGCGCGTCGAAACTGGGGGACTCGCGCGTCGAAACTGTGGGACTCGCGCGTCGAAACTGTGGGACTCGCGCGTCGGAAGTGGGGGACTCGCGCGTCGGAAGTGGGGGACTCGCGGGTCGGGGGTGGCGCGGGAGGGTGGGTGACGCCGCGGTCACGGTGCGGCGCGCCTTCACCGATCGGGCCGCCCCCGGTGCGAAGGTGCCCGCCATGAAGCTCTCCGGCCTGCTGCACCGCTCGCGACCCGAGCTGCCCGGGCTCGCCGGGACGGCCCGCGTCGACAAGCGGACGGACGCCCTGCTGAAGCGGCTGAAGCCCGGTGACGTCGCCGTGCTCGACCAGATCGACATGGACCGCACCACCGCCGACGCCCTGATCGCCGCCGAGGTCGCGTTCGTGCTCAACGCCGCCCCGTCGATCTCCGGCCGGTTCCCCAACCTCGGCCCCGACGCGCTGATGGCCGCCGGGATCACGCTGGTCGACGACCTCGGGCCGGACATCATGCACGCCGTCAAGGACGGTGCGCGGATCCGCGTGCACGAGGGTGTGGTGTACGCGGGCGAGCTGGAGCTGGGCCGCGGCACCGAGCAGACCACCGAGTCGGTGGCCGACGCGCTCGTCGAGGCCAAGGCGGGGCTCACCCACCAGCTCGAGGCGTTCGCCGCCAACACCACCGAGTTCATGCGCCAGGAGCGCGCCCTGCTGCTCGACGGGTACGGCGTGCCCGAGGTGGACGTCGAGCTGGACGGCCGCCAGGTCCTCGTCGTCGCGGCGGGCTTCGACCACGCGAAGGACCTGCGCAGGCTCGCCCACTTCATCCGCGAGTACCAACCGGTGCTCATCGGGGTCGGGGCGGGCGCCGACGCGCTGCGGGCCGCCGGGCACAAGCCGCACCTGATCGTCGGCGACCCGTCCGACGTCTCGGACGAGGCTCTGACCTGCGGCGCCGACGTCGTCGTGCCCGCATTCGCCGACGGCCACGCGCCCGGCCTGCACAAGGTCCAGGACCTCGGCGCGAGCGCGGTGACCTTCCCGTCGAGCGCGAACCCCGAGGACCTGGCGCTGCTGCTGGCGCACCACCACGGGGCGTCGATGATCGTCACGGTCGGGCTGTCGGCGACCATGGTCGAGTTCCTCGACCGCGGTCGGTCCGGCAGCAACGCCTCCACCTTCCTCACCCGCCTGCAGACCGGCGGCACGCTCGTCGACGGCCGGGTGATCGCGCAGCTCTACCGGAGCCGGATCTCCACCGGCGCGCTGCTGCTGCTGATCGTGGCGGCGCTCGTCGCGGTCGTGGCCGCGCTGCTGATGTCCCAGGCGGGCGACGCGGTGGTCACCTGGCTCAGCACGACGTTCACGGCGCTGGTCGAGACGGTCGAGGGCTGGTTCGCGCGGTGATCTCGCTGAAGTACCACGCGGTCTCGATCGCGGCGGTGTTCCTGGCGCTCGCGGTGGGTGTCGTGCTCGGGGCGAGCGGCCTGTCCGACCGCCTGCTCGCCGCGGTGTCCACGGACCGCGACTCACTGTCCACACAGGTCGACACGCTGACCGCCGAGCGGGACTCGCTGCTGGACCGACAGGCCGCCGCGGACCAGTTCGCCGCGCGCGTCGGGCCTGCCGCGGTGAGCGGGCTGCTGAGCGGGCGGAGCGTCGCGTTCGTCCAGGCGGGCGGGGACCAGACCGACCAGGAGTCCGTGATCCGGCTGATCGGGCAGGCGGGCGGGACGGTGACGGGCTCGATCACCCTCACCGACGCCGTCAGCGACCCCGCCCGGTCCGGCCAGCTCAACGAGCTCGCCGCGAGCCTGCTGCCCGCCGGCGCCCAGCTCCCGGCCGCCTCGGACACCGGCAGCCTCGCCGGTGGCCTGCTCGGCAGCGTGATGACCAGCAAGAACGCCGCGACGGCCGACCAGTCGGGCGCGGTGTGGACCGGGCTCGCCGACGCCGGTTTCGTGCAGCCCGGGACGGCGCCCGGACCGGCGGACATGATCGTCGTGCTGACGGGCGGGTCGCAGCAGGGCACGGAC